>JAGQVR010000206.1 GCA_020437875.1 Flavobacteriales bacterium | reverse complement strand
GGCGGTGCCGCACCACAGGCGATCGCACAGGAACAAGGACCCGAGGAACATCGGAAAGTGCGGATCGAGGTCGTGACCACGGAGAACGGGGAGACCAAGCGCGTCACCCGCGAGTTCGATGCACGCAACCAGGAGGAGATGCACGATGCCATGCGCGAGCTCGGCATCATGGACCACATGGTCCTGAGCGATGATGACCGCGATGTCCAGATCGACATCCGGCGCTTCGGGAGCGACGATTCCGCGGAAGATGAACTGCGCGTGCTGATGGCACCGCTGGCTCCAGTACCGCCGGTTCCTCCGATGGCGCCGATGACCACCATCACGGAGTCCAAAGGATACCTCGGTGTATCAACCGCCTCCCTTACCCCGGAACAGGCGAAGGCGAGCAAGGCTCCCGGTGGCAAGGGCGTATATGTGACCGACGTGATCGAGGGCACCCCCGCTGAAGCCCTTGGACTTGAGGCGGGCGATGTGATCGTGAACGTGGGTGGTGAGGCTGTAAGGGATCCGGAGAAGCTGGGCGAGGTCGTCGGCGACCACGAACCCGGCGACAAGGTGAAGGTGACCTGGTACCGCAACGGCAAGAAGATGACCGGAAGCACTGAGCTCGCCGAGTCGCGTAAGATGGCCTTCCAACACTTCATGGCCCCGGACCATGGTGACATGGAGTGGGATATGGAGAACTACTACGGTGATGTGGCCGATATGGAGCCGCGCGCCTTCCTCGGGGTCACCCCCGGTGATGATGATGGCGATGGCGCCTCGATCGGCAGTGTGGAGGAAGGTACCGCCGCCGAGACGATGGGCATCCGGAAGGGGGATGTCATCACAAAGGTGAACGACGTCACCATCGACGACTTCGGTACCTTGTCCAAGACCATCCGTTCCATGGAGCCTGGCGCTGCCGTGGCCGTAACGCTGCTGCGCGATGGCCAACCCATGACCCTCAACGGTGAGCTGGGCAAGCGTGACTTCGACCATGTGATCTCGATCAACCCGATGCGCGAATTCCGGTTCGAGGGCATGGCACCCGAGGACAGGGATGAATTCCGCCGCGACATGGACGAGCTGCGCCGTGAAATGGACCAGCTGCGTCGCGACCTGGGCAAGGACATGCGTGTGGAGACACGGATACGCATCGAGCGCAAGCCGCTCTCCGCCGAAGAGAAGGAACTGCTCCGTAACAATGGGGCGAAGTCGCTGGACAATGAGTTGCAGCTTGACGACATGCGTGTGTTCCCCAATCCGAGCAACGGCTTCTTCCGGATCCACTTCGATGTGGCCGAGAAAGGCGACCTGTTCGTGAACGTGCACGCTGCCAAGGGCGAGAAGGTGTATGAGGAACGCATCACCGGGTTCAAGGGCCGCTACGAGCGCACGCTCGACCTGAGCGACAGGACCTCCGGAACCTACTTCCTGGTGATCGAGCAAGGCGGGCGATCCATCGCGGAAAAGCTGGTGAAGGACTGATCGGTTTCGGTGAAAGGAGTGCGTTGGGCGACATCGCTCGGCGCACTCCTTCCCTTTTCACACCTTTACGACCCCATGAACATCCTTATCCGCCTGATCATCTCGGCGATCGCCGTTCTGGTCACCGACCTGCTCCTTCCCGGTGTGAGCCTGGGCGATATGAGCCAGACCAACGGCCTTCTAACCGCAGTGCTCGTGGCCGCCGTCCTGGGTCTTTTGAACGCCGTGCTGAAACCACTGCTCATCCTCCTCACCCTGCCGGTCACCGTGGTGACGCTCGGCCTATTCCTGCTCGTGATCAACGCCGTGATCGTGTTGATCGCAGCGCGACTCATTCCAGGTTTCACGGTGGAGAGCTTCTGGTGGGCGCTCGGCTTCAGCCTGCTCCTCTCGTTCATCACCAGCGTGCTCAGCTCCTTTGACGGCGGTTCACGACGCGAGGAGATGTAAAGTGTGGGTAGGCTGTAGGCAGTTCGCAGTAGGCCGTCCCAGGACTTGACCCGACCACCTACTGCGAACTGCCTACTGTCAACTGCCTACTTCCTAATTATCACCGTCCAACAGGCGACCGAGCCCTCCGAGGATGCTCCCTTCCTCCTTCCCGCGCCCACCGGCCTTCGGTGCCGCGGCGATGATGTTGTCCGCCAAACGGCTGAAGGGCAGGCTCTGGATCCACACATGGCCCGGACCACGCAACTGCGCGAAGAAGAGCCCTTCCCCACCGAACAAGGTGTTGCGGATCCCTCCCACGAACTGGATGTCGTAGTCGACGGTCTGCGTCATGGCCACGAGACAACCCGTGTCCACACGCAACATCTCGCCGGGCGCCAGTTCGCGTTGAACCGTCGTGCCACCAGCGTGGATATACACCTGTCCATCGCCCTCCAACTTCTGCATGATGAAGCCCTCGCCGCCGAATAATCCTGCGCCGAGCCGCTTCTGGAAGGCGATGCCGATGCTCACGCCTTTCGCAGCGCACAGGAAGCTGTCCTTCTGGCAGATCAAACGGCCTTGATAGTGCAGCAGGTCGAGGGGCATGATCTTGCCCGGATAGGCCGCCGCGAACCACACTGTGCGACGTACGCTGCTCATGTTCGTGTACGTCGTCATGAAGAGGCTTTCCCCGGTGAGCACGCGCTTGCCAGCGCCCCACAGCTTGTCCATGAAGCCCTGCTCCTTGCCATCGCCACTGCCGAAGATGGTCTTCATCTCGATGCCTTCGTCCATCATCATCATGGTTCCCGCCTCAGCGATGACGGTCTCCATCGGGTCCAGCGTGATCTCCACGCATTGCATGTCGTCACCGACGATGCGGTGGTCCAGTTCGTGTGCGGTGCGGCTCATGGTCGTTCGGTATTTCCAGCTACACAAAGGAAGTCCATGCCGGCGTTGGCATGCCCTGATCCGGATGATATGCCCAGCGGTTTGAACAGCGGTCCACCGGTCGGATGAATGGGAGCGGCACGTACCGGGGCCGTACCTTGTTCCCGCTTTCCAAGACAACGACGCATGTCCACCACCGCGCTCAAGAAGGACGTCCTTTCCGCCCGCATCCCCGACCAGGATACGCTGTTGAAAGCGTGGGAATTGATGTGCACGGCGAAAGCGATGACCGAGCTGTACGAGGAGAACTTCAAGCTCACGAGCAAGTATGTGCATGCGACGAGCCGGGGGCATGAGGCGATCCAGCTCGCGCTCGGTCTGCAACTGAAGCCCCAGGACTTCGTGGCACCCTATTACCGCGACGACAGTATCCTGCTCGGCATCGGCATGCGTCCGTACGAGCTCATGCTGCAATTGCTCGCGAAACGCGATGACCCGTTCAGCGGTGGACGCACGTACTACGGCCACCCCAGCCTCCGCCGCGAGGGCATGCCACGCATCCCGCACCAGAGCAGCGCCACCGGCATGCAGGCGATCCCGACCACGGGTATCGCCCTGGGCCTGTGGTACAAGGAACAAGCCGGGATCCCGCACGACATGAACGGCTCAGCGGAGAACGGTGCGCCCGTGGTGGTCTGTTCATTCGGCGATGCCTCCATCACGGAAGGAGAGGTGGCCGAAGCCCTGCAGATGGCCGTGCTGAAGAAGCTGCCCATCATCTACCTCGTCCAGGACAACGAATGGGATATCAGCGCCAGTGCCGATGAGATCAGGGTGGGTGATGCGAGCGATTATGCCAAGGGCTTCAAAGGCCTCGAGGTGCGGCAGGTGGACGGCTCCGACTTCCTGGCCTGCCATGCGCTGATGCATGAAGTGCTCGGCCTCGTGAGGAAGGAACGCCGTCCCTTCCTCATCCACGCGAAGGTGCCCTTGCTGAACCACCATACCAGTGGAGTGCGCATGGAGTTCTACCGAACACCGGAGAACCTCGCCGAACATCGCAAGCGCGACCCCTTCCCACGCTTCCTTCAGCAACTGCTCGACCTGCGGTTCCAACTCGACGGATTGAAGCAGATCGAACAGAAGGCGACAGCGCTCGTGAAACAGGACTTCGAGGAGGCCATCGCCGCCGAGGACCCCACACCCGATGATCTGACAACGCACCTGTTCGCACCCACACCCGTGACCGAGGAGAAGGGCGAGCGCGCACCTGCCGACCGTGAACCGACCGTGATGGTGGACAGCGCGCTATTCGCGATCCGCGAGCTCATGCAGGAGGACCCGCGTTGTCTGCTGTACGGGCAGGACGTTGGCGCGCGGCTCGGCGGCGTGTTCCGGGAGGCAGCCACCCTGGCGCGCGACTTCGGTGGACATCGCGTCTTCAACACCCCGATCCAGGAGGCCTTCATCATCGGTAGCACCGTGGGCATGAGCGCCGCCGGCCTGAAGCCGATCGTGGAGGTTCAATTCGCGGACTACATCTGGCCGGGCTTGAACCAACTCTTCACCGAGGTGGCCCGCAGCTGCTTCCTCACCGTGGGCAAGTTCCCGGTGGGCTGCATCATCCGGGTGCCGATCGGCGCCTATGGCAGTGGCGGACCCTACCACAGCAGCAGCGTGGAAAGCGTCCTTTGCAACATCAAGGGGATCAAGATCGCATACCCCAGTACGGGAGCCGACCTGAAGGGATTGATGAAGGCCGCCTACCTCGACCCGAACCCGGTGGTCATGCTCGAGCACAAGGGTCTTTACTGGAGCAAGATCAAAGGCACCGAAGAGGCCAAGACCATCGAGCCGAGCGCCGACTACATCATCCCTTTCGGCAAGGCGCGGATCGTGCAGGAAGCGGATACGGACCGCGTCAGCAAGGGCGAAGCGGCAGTTGTCGTCACGTATGGCATGGGTGTCTATTGGGCGAAGGCCGCGTCCAAGGACTTCGCGGGTCGCATCACCATCATCGACCTGCGCACCCTCGTTCCACTCGATGAGGAAACCGTGATGAACGCCGCCCGGACCCACGGGCGGTGCCTGGTCCTCACCGAGGAACAGCTCACCAACTCCT
>JAGQVR010000205.1 GCA_020437875.1 Flavobacteriales bacterium | reverse complement strand
TGATGCGAACGAACGTGCGAGCACGCATGCGGAGGCGAAAGGTCCGGATGACGAGAGGATCATCCGTGTGCTGGAGGAGTACATCCGTCCGGCGGTGGAGGGTGATGGTGGCCACATCGCGTTCAAGAGCTTCGATGAAGGCATCGTCACCGTATCACTTCGCGGATCCTGCAGCGGGTGCCCCAGCAGCATGGTCACCTTGAAGCAGGGGATCGAGAACCTGTTGAAGCACGAAGTGCCTGGGGTGCGCGAGGTGGTGGCGGAGGAATTGTAAGCTGATGCACCCGGGTCCTGGATGCCGGCTCCAGGAGTTCATGGCCTTATGCATTCCGGTCGGTCCCTGCATCCAACAGGAAACGATCAACGATGCGCAACACATCCACCTTCATTGCCGCCCTGTTCGCAGCTGCGACATTCGGGCAGAACCTGGGCGAGATCCGGGGCCGCGTGCTGGATCCGGAGGGGAAGACACTTCCATCCGCCAGCGTCTATACCCGGATCGCGGGAGAACTCGTCGGGACGTACACCGATCTGGATGGCAAGTTCGTCCTCAAGCCTGTGCCTCCAGGCATTCATCCCGTCACCGTATCCTTCACCGGTTACACCACACAGGAGATCACGGGGGTGGAAGTCACCCCGGACCGCGCGACCTACCTGAACGATGTGCGCATGAAGCTGATGAAGGACCTGAAGACCTTTGAGAAGATCGGCTACAAACGCAAGCTCATCGACCGCGATGACCCGAGCCGCATGAGCCTCCTCGCCTCCGAGTTCGAGGATGATCCGACCCGTAAGGACCCCATCCAGTTCCTCAGCAAGAACTTCGCCGGTGTCACTGCTGCACCGAACGGTGATGGCCTGTACTTCCGTGGTGCACGCACCGAGAACACGGTGAGCTTCATCGATGGCGTGAAGATCAGCGGTGGGGTGCCACGCGTACCGCCGAGCGCGATCAGCAGCGTGAGCGTTTACACCGGTGGCCTTCCCGCTCGATATGGCGATGTGACCGGCGGTGTGATCGTGGTGGAGACGAAGACCTACGGCGAGATGTACGAAGCGGAGCGCCGCAAGGCCATGCGAAGCGTGGCGGAGGATACCTTGCCATGAGATGTTCCTCCGCCGGCGAGCCATAGTGACCAAGACCGATGAGGACCTGGTGCGTCTCCTGCGGGAGGGGCACCGGTCCGCGTTAGGGGACCTATGGGACCGCTATGCCGAACTGCTCTATGGCGTGGGCATGAAATACCTGCACGATCCGGAGCGGAGCAAGGACGAGGTGGTCGAGCTTTTCGCCGGATTGAAGGACCTGCTGTTGAAGCATGAGGTCGATCGCTTCAGGCCATGGGTCCACACGGTGATGCGCAACCGCTGCCTGCAGGTGCTGCGACGCGAGCGACCGACCACCCACATCGCCGAGGACCGACAGGCGGAGCCCTCGCACCTCGAGGAAGCGGTGCTGCACGAGGCCACCCTGCAACGGCTTGAACATGCCATCGCCGCCTTGAACGAAGAACAACAACGCTGCATCCGTCTCTTCCACCTGGAGGGTCACAGCTACGCACAGGTCGCGGCCATCTGCGGATCCAGCATCGAACATGTCCGCAGTCATCTCCAGAACGGACGGCGGAACCTGCGCATCATCCTCCAACGCGAAGCATCATGACCCAAGGGAGCAACGATCTGTTCACCCCACGCGGCAACCTCTCGCGTGAGAAGTTGCTGGCCTATGCCGAGGGACGCCTGGATCCGGCCACCGCGCACGAGGTGGAACTGCATCTTGAAGCGGACCCATTGCTGCAGGACGCATTGGAAGGCCTTTTGCAGCCTGGTGCGATCGATGGCCTGGGCGCGTTGCATGCACATGCCCCAGCGCGCATCGGCAACTCATGGATCCCATGGTCGATCATGGCCGGGGCTGTCGCGGTCGTGGCCGGTACCATCGGTTTCCAACTGGGCCAGGAGAGTCCGGAGCCCGAACGGAGCGAACAGCAACAAGTGGAGCGGCAGGCCGAGCCCGACCAGGGTCCCGCCGAAGTCACCGCCGCGATCAGGTCGACGGAGATCACTGATGCTGTCGAACTGCCCGAGAGCTTGCTGATCGGTCATGCATCCACCGAAAGGCACAGCCTTGCGAATGCCGAACTGGGCACGTCGAACGCCTCCGGACCGGCTGACCGCACAACGATCGAACCGCTGGAACCGATCACCACCCCCACACCTGCGACGACCGGATCGGTCGATCGTTCGGTGGAGTCCCGTCACAAGCCCTCGTTACAACTGGTGTACCTGCACGACCTGAAGCTGCTGCATCCGAAGGAGATGTATGGTCGCAGCCCGGGAATCGAGCAGCTGGCCTCGGGCGTGGATGCGCGTTACACCAATGCAACGGAGCAGCAGGCCGCGCGCCAACAGGAGCGGCGGGTGGCCTACCTCACCTTCATGGACGAGGCGCTTGACAAGTTCGTCCACAACGATCACAAGGGCTGCCTGGAGGAACTGCGCTTCCTGCTGACGCAGTACCCGGAGGACGTGAATGCCCTCTTCTATGCCGGCCTTTGCAGTTACAATCTCGGCTTGAGCGAGCGGGCCGAGGTATTCCTTGATCGTGCCGCCCACCATCGCTTCCAGGTGTTCGACGAGGAGGCGGAATGGTACCATGCGCTCGCGATGGAGCGATCGGGAAAGAAGGAGCTCGCCGTGTCCGAGTTCGTGCGTATCGCCGCATCGAAGAGCTTCTATGCGGCGCGGGCGCAGGGGCGGGTGAGGTGATGGGGCATCCATCCCGATCAGGCCCACCGTAGAACGACCGACGGGCCACCGCTTGTGCGATGACCCGCCGATCTTCCCTGGTCCCTGACCTAACCTACTTCGAAAGCACCTTGAACTCCGTGCGGCGGTTCCGCTGGTGTTGGTCCTCCGAGCACTGCTCGCAGGCACAGGACTCGCTGGGCTGGCTCTCGCCATAGCCCTTGCTGGTGATGTTCTCCTTGGGCACTCCCTTGCTGATGATGTAGTCCACGGCGCTCTTGGCCCGTTTGTCGGATAGCTTCAGGTTGTATGCGTCCTTGCCCCGGCAATCCGTGTGGGAGCTCAGCTCGATCTTCACCGTGGGATTGTCCAGCAGGGTGGCCACGAGCTTGTCCAGTTCGACCGCGGCATCCGGACGGATGTTCCACTTGTTGTAATCGTAGAAGATGTTCTCCAGGCGGACGACCTGGTCCACGACGAGCGGGAACAGTTTGAAGTCCGTCTTGATCACACCGTTGGGCTTGCCCTTGGTACTGATCCTGGCGCTCTGCTTGAAGAAACCTTCCTTCTCCACCTTGATCCGGTAGTCGGACTCGGGCTTGAGGGCGAACGCATACTTGCCCGATGCATCGGTGGTGAGGCGTTCGAGCTCGTTGTCCGCTCCATCCACGAGCACCACGGTCGAGCCCTCCAGCGGCTGGTTCGTTTCTCCATGATAGACGATGCCTTCAGCGGCATAGTCATACTTCTGCATCTCCACCACGATCTCCTCGAGGGCATCCTCGTTCGTGCTCAGTGGGTGCTCCTTCTGGAAGTATCCATTGCGGTTGGCGATGAGCACGTACTTGTCGTGGTACGGTACCTCGATCTTGAACCTGCCCCCCGGCTCGCTCTCCACCTTGAACCGGTCGATGAACTTGCCATGCTCATCCTTCATCTGGATGGTGGCCCCTTCGATCGGTTGTCGTGTCTCCTTATCGATCACGATGCCGGCGAGGTAGACCGTTGGCGGTCGGATGGTACAACCGTAGATGTCATCGCTTCCCTTCCCCCCGGGCCGATCGCTCGCGAAGAAGCCAGTGGTGTCATTGAAGAAGATCAGACCGTGATCGTTGTACCGGGTGTTCATGGGATACCCCAGGTTGAACACCTTGCCGGGACCGGCCTTCGAGAGCCGCGAGTAGAAGATGTCATAGCCACCGAGGCCCGGATGTCCGGTGCTGACGAAGTAGAGCGTGCTATCGCGATGGAGGTACGGGAACAGCTCGTTCCCGGTGGTGTTCACCTCCGGCCCCATGTTGATCGGAGCACCCCATTGATTCCCCAGGTTATCGCAATACCAGATGTCGGTGCCACCCACACCTCCAGCACGATCGCTGGCGAAGAAGAGCTTCTTCCCATCGGGGCTCACCATGGGGTGACCCACGTTGACATCGGCATCGTTGTGTTCGAAGGGAACGAGGTTGCCCCATTCCGGCTGTCCGAACTCCCCTGTGACAACACTGCTATAGAAGATGCCGAGATTGAGCTCTCCCTTTGTGTTCTTGTCCAGGGTTCCGTAGTAGTAGTTGTTCCTCGTGAAGTACAACCGGCTGGCCACGGAATCGAACGAACCCACCCCATCGTGGTAGCGGCTGTTGACCTCCTTTCGCATGACCAGGGGATCCTCGGCGGTCTCCCCCTTCCACAGCGCTGTGTAGAGGTTGAGGTAGGGTTGCTCATCCCAGAGGTAGAGCCTGTTGCCACCGACACCTTCACCACGTGCACTGGAGAAGAGCAGCAGTTCCTCCATGATGCTCGGGGCCAGATCCGCCTGTGGAGAGTTGATCGGCAGGGTGCGGATCGTGGCGCTCGCGGAATCACGCATCAGGCGTTCGAAGATGCGCGGGTTGTTCACATACGCTTGAGCACGCTTGTCCTCCGGACGCAAGGTGGCATAGGTGCCGTACCATTCCAGTGCATCGGCATACTTGCCGTTGGCTCGCAGCTGTTCCGCGAAGGCGAAGACATCATCGGGCGTCTGGGCACCAGTGCCCATCAACTTGAGATAGATGCCCTCGGCCTTCTGTGGTTGGCCCATCTTGCGATAGGCGAGCGCGAGGCGACGCATGTCCGCGGGATCGGCCTTGCCGCTCACGAGCAGGTCCTCGTAAATGGCCGCCATGTGGGGATAGTCGAATTGCTCGGCGGC
>JAGQVR010000204.1 GCA_020437875.1 Flavobacteriales bacterium | reverse complement strand
GGCAGCCTAGGGGTCGGAGGGAGCCCAGTTTCCGTGGCGATATCTGGCAACTATGCGTATGTGGTGGATACCGATTCCAAGGACTTGAAGGTGATCGACATCAGCAACCCTGCCAGTCCCACTCAAAGTGGTGGCCTGGGAATAGGCTTCTTTCCATCGTCCGTAGCGGTCTCCGGTAACTACGCCTATGTGGTGGATCTTAACTCGGAAGACCTGAAGGTGATCGACATCACGAACCCCGCTGCGCCTGCACTGGCCGGCAGCTTGGGCCTCGGAGCCAACCCACGGTCTGTGGCCGTCTCGGGCAGCTATGCCTATGTGGTGGATGACGTCTCGGAAGATCTGAAGGTGATCGATATCAGCGATCCGGCCAGCCCCACTTTAAGCGGCAGCCTTGGCATTGGGCCACTTCCATTTGCTGTGGCGGTTTCTGGCACCCATGCCTATGTGGTGGATCAATTATGGGACGACCTGGAGGTGATCGACATCAGCAACCCAGCTGCGCCGACGCTTGCAAGCAGTTTGAGCATCGGTACAGAACCCATTGCCGTGGCCGTATCAGGCAACTACGCCTATATAGTGGATACGGGCACGGACGACCTGAGGGTGATCGAGCTGTTCTGTCCTGCGGAACAGCAACAAGTGATCTATGATCCGGCGACCGGTTCGTTCGGTAGCGCACCACAGATCTGGCAAACAAGTGGTGATAGCGTATATGTCGCCGACCAACGTGTGGGCATCGGCACCACCGCGCCTTCAGCGCAGCTTGACGTGCGCGATGCCAGTGCCAGCGAGCTCCGGTTGAGCCTGTCCAGCACCCATTGGAGCAAGCTCCGTTTCTCATCCACAGAGGGATTGCGCATCGAAGCGAAGAACGAAGGGGTCGAATTCCGACCCATGCTCCTGATCGGCTCAGAAGTGAAGTTCTATTCCGGCTTGGGCAGCACCCCGGAACGCATGCGCTTGGCATCCAATGGCTTCCTCGGCATCGGTACCAATTCACCGGCGAACAGACTGGATGTGGAAGGCGGACTGGCCGTTGGCGCATCGTATTCCGGCACCAACCCCGCCCCGACCAATGGTGTGATCATAGAGGGCAATGTGGGCATCGGTACCAGTTCACCGGCGAACAGGCTGGATGTGGAAGGCGGAATGGCCGTTGGCGCGTCGTATTCCGGGTCCAGCCCAGCACCGGCCAATGGCGCGATCGTCCAAGGCAGCGTGGGCATCGGAACCACGGCGCCCGAGTACACCTTGCACATCAGCAATGGGGCCAATACGGGTTCGGGTTCGTTCGGCCGCGGACTCAAGATCACGGATGTGACCCCCCGGATCTACTTCGAGGAAAGCGACGCGGCCGTGAATGAGAAGTTGATGTTCCTGGAGAAGATCGAAGATGGGATCTCCTTTTCGTCCGTCATCGACAATGCGACTTTGTTCCGCAATCAGCACATCCTGTTCGTGAAGGGGTCCGGTAGCGTGGGCGTCGGCACGAAGGCACCCACCGCCAAACTCTCCGTGAACGGCACGGCCAACAACAGCACCGGCAGCTGGGGGGTGTTCAGCGATGCGCGCATCAAGACCGTGCAGCGCGAGTTCACCGATGGCCTCTCGGTCATCGACCGCATGCGCCCGGTGGTGTTCACCTACAATGCCGATGCGCCCTTTCAAGCAGTAGGGGAACAGGTGGGCATCATCGCCCAGGAGCTGGAGGAGCTGGCGCCCTACATGGTGAGCACCACCGAGCATGGTGACATCCACGATCTGCGTGAGGTGAACAATCAGGCCTATGTGTTCCTGCTGATCAATGCCGTGAAGGAATTGAACGCGAAGGTGAACGCCCTCGAGCTGGAGAACGCCGACCTGCGCAGGAATGACGCCGACCTGCGCGACCAGTTGGAGGCGAACAGCCGTGTGCTCGCCGATGTCCAACGCCTGCTCGACGCGCGAACCTCACGATGAACCGAACACAGGAACCATGAGAACCACGATCCTGTCACTCACGCTTCTTTCATCCGCGCTCCTCACGGCGCAATCCATCACCCCCTCGGTGATCGGTTCCGCCGGAGGCTCCGGAACTGCGGGCGCCACAACCCTGAGCTGGACGGTCGGTGAGATGTCGGTGAGCACCTTGAACAACGGGAGCAACATCCTCACACAAGGCTACCACCAACCCGCTGGTAAACTCATCTACTACAGCCGCGCCAACGGTAACGTGAGTGACCCGATCTGGAGCCGCACGCCCACGGGGCCTGCCGGTCCGGCCAACTTCATCCCGCGCGCCAGCATGGTGGTGCAGAACGGTCACGTGGTGCACAACACCGCCACCGTCGACCTGCGCGATGTGATCGTGGAAGGTGGCGGCAGCTTGCAGCTCGATCCCGGCAGCGCCTTCAACATCCATGGGCAGAACGCCACCTTCATCGGTGTGCTCCACGGTAACGACGGCAGCGTGCTGTCGCTCGTGGGCAACAAGGCCACGGTGCTCACCGCCGCCAGCAAGCCCGACCTCTGGGACATGCAGGTGAACACCCCGCAGGGCACGGTGGCCAGCGGCGAGGTGGATATCCGCGGCACATTGCAACTGATCGAGGGTGGATTCGATGTGAGCGCTGCATCGATCACCCTGCGCAGCTATGCGGTCACCACCGGCCGCCTGGGGCCTGTACCACCGGAGGCCAGCTACATCGGCAACCTGAAGATCGAACGCTACATCCCCGGCGGCGCCACCAACTGGCGCCTGCTCGGCAGCCCGATACTCGACCGCAGGGTGCAGCATTGGCAGGACGATTTCATCACGGCCGGCTACCCCGGATCGCAGTACCCGGGCTTCTCCGATCCGCCGGGCAGCGGCATCCTCTGGCCCAGCATCCGCTGGTACGATGAGACCCATTCCGGTCCGGCGCAGAATGACGGCCTCACCGGGGTGAGCAGCGATCAGCAGGCGCTCGCCATCGGCCAAGGCTTCGCGGCCTGGTGCGGGGATAACCTCGGTGGTACCGCTCCCTTCGTGGTGGACCTGGCCGATGCCCCGCCGGTGATCGCCACGGCACCCATCGTGCTGCCGATGAATTGGACCGATACGGGCAACCCCGAAGTGGACGGCTGGAACCTGGTGAGCAACCCGGTGCCCAGTGCGATCGCCTTCGACCAGATCACGCGCGGTGCGGATGTGGAGGACTACGTGACCTTCTACAACCCCGCCAACGGCAACATGGCCGTGTACGACATCAGTTTGGGCTTCGGCAGCAACGGTGCCACCAACACCATCCAGAGCAGCCAGGGCTTCTTCCTGAAGGTCACCGGTGCGAACGTGACCACCACCGTGGAGGAGAGTGACAAGATCGTTGACAACAACGGGGGGGTCTTCGGTGGGCTGGTGCAACCGGTGGCCTCCATGTTGCGCCTGCGGATCAGCAGCGCCATCAACACATACAGCGATGAGGCCTATGTGGTCTTCAACGTGGGAACATCAGAACGCGATGACGAGGATGCGTTGAAGTACGACTTCGCGCACCCCGCCGCACCGCAGGTGGCCACGCTGGCATCGGATGGCACACCGTTCGCGATCAGCGCATATGGTCCTCCCACCCAGGCGATCAATATCCCCGTGAGCGTGAACGCGGGCATCACGGGCACCTACACCCTGGCGGTGACCGCGCTGGGTGAGATCGGGCTCACCTGCCTGGGCATCGAGGACCTCACCACGGGCATCATCACACCGATCGATGGCGGTGCGAGCTACAGCTTCGCCATGAATGCCAACGACGATCCGAGCATCGCACGTTTCGTGCTGCGGGTGATCAGCCCGCAGGCGGACTTCAGCGTAGCGGGCACCGTGGACGTGAACACCCCGGTGGCCTTCACGAACACGAGTGTGGATGGGGCCGGTTACCTGTGGGACTTCGGGGATGGCACCACCAGCACCGACGCAGAGCCCACGCACACCTACACCGCTGGCGGCACCTACACGGTGAGCCTCACGCTGACCACCGGCACCTGCACCGATGTGACCTCGCGCACGGTCGCGGTGAGCGCGCCGGCACTGCCCTTGGCGGTGCGCATGCTGCTGCAAGGGCCCTTCAACAGCACCACCGGCCGGATGAATGACGCCCTCCGAAACAACGGCCTCATCCCGTTGAGTGAACCTTACTCAGCACTGGGCTATGCCTTCGTTGGCGGTGGCAACGAGACCACCACCCAACCCATCATCGACCTCCCCGGCACCAACGCCATCATCGATTGGGTGGTGCTCGAACTGCGCGACAAGAACGACAACACCAGCATCCTGCACAGCCACGCCGCGCTCCTGCAAGCCGACGGCGATGTGGTGGAGGTGGACGGCTTCTCGCCGGTGAGCATCAGCGTTCCTTCGGACAACTATTACATCGCGGTATTACACCGCAACCACTTCGGCGTGATGAGCGCCACGCCGGTCGAGCTGTCGAGCACACCCGCATCCGTGGACTTCACCGATGGCAGCACGCCCACCTACGGCACCGACGCACAAGCCAATGTGGGTGCCACGTATCTGCTGTGGAGCGGGGATGTGAACGGTGATGGCGTGATCAAGTACACCGGCGCGTCCAACGACCGCGACCTGATCCTGCAGGCCATCGGTGGGGTGGTGCCAACGAACGTGGTGAGCGGCGCATACCTGGAGGAGGACGTGAACATGGATGGCCAGGTGAAGTACACCGGCACGAACAATGATCGCGACCTCATCCTGCAGAACGTGGGCGGTGTGGTGCCGACGAACATCCGGGTGGAGCAGATGCCGTAAGCGAGTTCCAGTTCGGGTGCAGGGGGCACCGGCGAATGGTCCGATACGCCTTACGGTCCCGGTTGTTCAAGGCAACCTACCTTCCCGATCCATTGCCGCGGACCGACGGCTGATGGAGCCGAGCACGACCGCATGTCCACGCCATATGATTCCCACTACCGGACCAGGGATCTG
>JAGQVR010000203.1 GCA_020437875.1 Flavobacteriales bacterium | reverse complement strand
ATGGTCAACATAACAGGAGGTGACAAGACCTACACTGAACGACTGGTGATCCAGCCGTAAGGATCGGTGGTACAGGCAAAGGAGCCCCGCTCGTCCGCCGTACGGCGGATGGGCGGGGCTTCACCTTCAGGTCAAGGAGTGAAGTACCCGTTCCGGACAGCGAACATGGCCAGGCCGATCCGGGACTTGACATTCAGCTTCTCGAACAGAGCATTGCGGTACCCATCGATCGTCTTTGGGCTTAGGCACATCACGTCGGCGATCTGGGCATAGGTCATTTCCGTGCCCACGTATCTGAGCAACTCCTTCTCACGATCGGAGAGTCCATCTCCGACCATTTCACTTCCGCCCTGCCGTGCACGGAACAACACTTCTCCCATGGCCGGGGTGAAGTAGATGCCCTTGTCCATGACCGAGCGGATGGCCCGTTCCAACTCATCGCTCCCCGCGATCTTCGGTACGAAACCATGCACGCCCAGTTCGACCATGCGGAGGAATACGCTCTCCTCATCCTTCATGGTCAGGCAGAGCACGCGCACTTGCGGATGCTCCCGGTGCAACCAGCTCATGGTATCGAAGCCATCCATTTCCGGCATGCTCACATCGAGGATCACGAGATCAGGGATGTGCTTGCCCTCCTTGAACATGCGAACAAGCTCCTTGCCGTCGTGCACGGCGTAAAGCACATGGCACCGGGAGAAACCCTCCACCATATCCTGGATGGCCTTGGCGATCATCTTGTGGTCATCGACCACCACCACGCGGATCGTCTCATCCATGGGGCTTCAGTTGAAGTTGAAGGCGCGTCCCGGCGCCGGGTGAAGAAACCAGTTCATAGGCGGCACCGATCGATCGTGCGCGCGCCGCCATGTTGTCCAATCCGTTCCGTCCTATCTGCGCGCCGGGGTCGAACCCCCTGCCATCGTCTTCCAGCGTGATGAAGATGCCCCCGCTTCGGGAACGGACGGACGCTCGCAACTCCTTGGCAGAGGCATGCTTCAAGGAATTCTGGAAGAATTCCTGTGCGATCCTCACCATCACCATCTTCTCCCGCTCCTCCACCTTCACCGGGACATCCCCCTCGAAACGGGTGTGCAGGCCGGAGATCCTCCCAAGGCGCTCGACCTCCGCACGCAATGCACTGACCAGATCCAGGTCCTTCAAACGCTTGCTGGTCAGTGAGCGTGCCAGGGTGCGCACATCATCGATCGTACCGACCAGCACCTTCTCCGCCGCATTCACCTCATCCAGGTCCGTGTGTTTTCGGGCCTTGTCCAGGTAGAGCTTGGCGAGGGTGAGTTCCTGCACCACCCCGTCGTGCAGTTCCATGCCCATCTGGACCAGGGTGGCGTCGCGGATCTCGTGCTCCAGATCGCCCAGTTGCCGCAGGTACTCGAGCTCGGCCGCCTGGCGCTGTTCCAAGGCCTTGCGCTTGCTCCTGTGGAAGAGAACGATGAACACGATGAACCCGGTGCTGATCAGCAGCATCGCGACAAGGGTGCCGGTGATGGCCACGATCACTCCGTCCGGGCCCATGGTAGACCGATGGCATAAGTGGAGTAGTACACCGACGACGCCGCCAGCTTGACCTGCATGACCGGCCAATCCGTGCGGGTGACCCCATGGTCGACCAGGTAGTTCAGGATCATCATCACCGGAATGTCCGCAGATAGGAAGAGGAACAGCCCCGCGCTGATCCACAGGTAGTACCGCCGATGCAGTGGCACAAGGACCGCCTGGACGACGAGGACCTCATGGAAGAAGAGCAGGATGCAGCCCAGCACAAGCAAGGCCCCGGCGATGTACGTGTAGGTCTGAATGGCACCCAGGAAGGGTTGGACCATCGCGCTGTTGAACACGGCAAAGAGCGCGAAGGCTCCAAAGCCGATCGTGATCAGGCGGCGATGCTTGACCGTGCTGATGCTCCACCGGTAGAAGAGCACGTAGCAAAGCCATTCCGTCAGCACCAGGCCATTGATCAGCGCCAGGCTCCCTGCACCGTGCGGCACCACCTGGTATTTGATCATCGACTCCCCCAGCACCACCAGGAACAACAGGCACACCAGGAGCAGCGACCTCCTTGTGCGCTGCCGGTATGCGAACCGGCAGATGCACAAGAAGGCCACTACTTCCGTAATGTAGCTGAGCGAGGCCAGCATGGGACCTCTTCTCAGGGTTTGAACCCCGGCTCGCAGTCCACGTACTTGATCATCGACTCAAGATGATCGCAGATCAACGGGGGGCAGATCTGGTTGTGGTTCGCGATGGAAGGTTCCTTGCCCGGTTCCGGGATCCACATCGGGAGCTGGCCCATACAGGCGGAACTCCAGACATCCGTTGAGAGCAACGGTGTGAATGCCAGCGTGTGGCTCTTGTGGAAGTTCTTGGGAACCCTTCCCTCGGTATCCTGCTCCAAGCTGTCATAGCGCAGGTAATAGATGCGCACCATGTCCGCGTTCTTCTGGCCCTTGCATACGGGCATGTTCTTGATCCGACAGAGGTAGTTCTCCAGTTGTTCAATGGAAACGTCCAGGTAGCGCGCGTCGAATCGGTCGTTGGTATCCAGCGCCCCCGCCGGTGTGACATCCTTGCACAACTCGTTCCAGTGATCCTTATAAGGATGGCTTTCGAAGTAAGGCGACGTCTTGCTCCACACATGGTCGCGATAGTTCACCATGTAGCGCCGCAGGTAGTGCGTATCCAGAGGGTTGTATAGCACTCTATCGCAACAAAGCGTATCCCCCAACGTGCATGGGCTGATCATGCCCTTGCCGTCAATGACGATGGGTCCGACCTCGAAGTCGCCTCTTCTCAGGGAATCAGTGGGGGGCGGTTGTCCGTTGGTTGTCAAGCATAGCAACGCGGAAAAGGCGATCCCAGCTGATATGTTCATGAGTTCCTTCATCGCTCGGTGGTATTGGTTCATTGATCAATGTAAGGGCGTCGATCCTGAATAGAAAGCCGCGAACGCAGGACGCAGGGCCGCTACCCCACGAAAGCCCAAGTGTTTAGCGCGATCGTGCACGGCGCATTCTCAGGAAAAGTCCTTTCTGCAGATAGGAAGAACCCGTGCGTGAGAACCGGATTCTTCCTGCAGCGATCGTCATGCACCTGCTTTCCTCTTGCCCCTCCCGAGGATCGACCACCGGAAAAATCCCCTCGGATCACCGGGATCCTCCTGCCTTCCTCCTCACCCGTTCCTGGCTGCTTTGTGCCGAACCAATAACCACAAGTACCATGAAGACACGACGTAACAACATGCACCTGTGGACGAAGACCCTGGCCTGCCTGGTCCTTGCCACAGCGATACAGCAAAGCGCCCGATCACAGGATTGGAGCGCCTTGGGGCCGGATGATCGGAATTGGCCGTCGCCGACATTGGCCAGTTACCTGAGCTGCGCCGCTGACGGTCTTGACCGCTTGGTCGTTGCCTATGAAGATCATGCACACGGCCAGAAGCTCACGGTGATGGAACGCACGATCGGCGCGGGTTGGCAACCCATTGGATCCCCAGGTATCAGCTCTGGGTTTATTGGAGAGACCAGCATGGCTCTCGATGCTTTAGGAAATCCAGTCGTGGCATTCTCGGACGGGGGTGGCAGTGGCCCGCTTACAGTCATGCGCTGGGACGGTTTTGCATGGAACAACGTAGGTGGTACCGATGTAAGTGCCGGAGCAATAGCCAGCCCAAGCCTGACCGTTGATGCCAGTGGTGACATCTACGTCGCCTACCGCGATCTGGCCAATGGGAACAAGGCCACCGTGCTTCATTGGGATGGCTTCATCTGGGCCCCCCTAGGTGGTGCAGGATTCACCACCGGGACCATCTTCAACGGGATCGACATGGCGATGTCGGTTGCCGATACGCCGGTCATTGCGTTTAAGGAAGATGGCGTCGGAGGTCGGGTGATGGGCTGGGACGGTGTTGCCTGGGTCCCGATCGGAGGGATCATGCTGGGCACCGTGAACGGCTTTGTCAGCCTGGCCATGGATGCCAGTGACTTCCCGGTCGTGGCCTACCGCGATGCCTCTCCAGCGAACAGGGCTTCCTCGCAGCGCTGGAACGGGACCAGCTGGGAACAGGTCGGTGTGCCAGGGGAACTCAGTGTCGGACAGGCAAGCTACATCGACATCATCCTGGGAGCTGGCGACCAGCCCTTGGTCACGTTCAAGGATGATGGTGTAGCAGGAGGCAAAGTGGTGGTTGTCAAATGGAACAGCATTGATGAAGAGTGGGTCACGACTGGAGCCGATGGGCTCGGCTTTGGTTTTGCCAGCCACACATGCCTGGCCAAGGACGATATTGGCGTATTGTTCCTCGTTCACAATGATGCAGGCGTCAACTCCAAGGCCACAGCCTGGCGTAGCACGAACGGAGGAGATTCCTGGCAGCCCGTCGGGGCGGTCGGCTTCAGCGAAGACTACGCCAAGTATCCCGGTATGACCCTGGATGAGAATGGAGAGCCCGTGGTGGTTTATGCTGACATGAGCCAGGGCGGTAAGGCGAGCGTGAAGCGTTGGAACGGCACCTCCTGGGATCTCGTCGGCACTTCCGGTTTCAGCGACGGCGCCATCGACCACCCTGACATCGCGGTGGATGCATCAGGCGTGATCTATGTGGCATACAGCGACCAATCGCATGGCTTTGCCATTACGGTCCAGCGCTTCGACGGAACATGGAGCGTTGTTGGCTTACCCAATTTCAGCGACGGGGCCACGAATTTCATCAGCATGGACCTGGACGCACTCGGGCGACCGGTGGTCTCCTACCGCGACTACGCGCATAGCGATGGGGTGACCGTCGAGCGCTTCAACGGGTCCAACTTCGTGGAGGTGGGCGCCAAAGGGTTCAGTGGCGGACTCGCGAACTACGCCAGCCTGGTCATGGATGCCAGCGATAATCCCGTGGTCGCCTTCTCGGATGGCACCGCAGGGAATAAGGCCAGTGTAATGAGTTGGGATGGGATCTCTTCCTGGAACTATGTCGATGCT
>JAGQVR010000202.1 GCA_020437875.1 Flavobacteriales bacterium | reverse complement strand
CGGTGCCCACCAGGCCACCGACCCCAACGCCATGCCGCTGGCCGAGTACATCGCCGAGGTCATGGACCTACTGAAGGAGCCCGAGCCTCCGCAAGGCGAGATCCTTGTGGAACGCGTGAAGTTGCTCCGCCATGCGGAGCAGAAGGGGGAGTACGACAAGGTGTTCGGCTTTCTGAATCCGGCCTAGAGCCTGTCGTTCCGCCCCGCTATCATTCGGGCCTTGAGCCGGGATCGCGAGATCCCCGGGTAGTCATCTCTGCGCAGCCCCCTGTGCTTCTTGCGATCCCGGGTCACCCAAGGCTTGGCCCGGGGCCTGAACGTCGGTGCCTGGATCTCCCTCACTCCTCCACATAGTATGAGGTGACCACGCACACCAGCGCACAGGGCCACTCGTGCGTCACCATCACCCCACGCTTGCCGTCCGCCGAGCGGAAGGGGGCGTGGAACGGCCCGAAGTCCGAAGGACCGACAATGGCGTGGTCCTTCAGCCGTTCGCCATCGCCGCGGGTCACCACCCGCATGCCGCCCTGCAGGCGGTCCTCCCACACGAGCAGGTAGCCGCCCGGTCCATGGACACCGGTCTCGGAAGGTGGGTCCATCACCTTTATGCCCTCGCGGAAGTGGGCAAAGTCCATGCTGTCCCCGGGGCTTTCGTAGATGATCGGCACTTCGTACAACGGGTTGGGCTGGAACACCTGAACGCCTGGCTGGGCCTGGGCGCAGGCGGTGAGCAGCAGGAGCAGGGCGGGTAGTGGGTTGGGCATGATGCATGCCCGTACACGGGGCAGGGGCAAAGGTTCAACGGGCTCTCCCAGGGACAACGCATCCGTGCGGAGCAACGTCGGAATGGTGATGCGCTTGACCCACCTCTCCGCCGCTGCTCTCCTGCTTCTTGGTGTACGGACCGAAGCCCAGACCTGGGACCAGCCCGGCCTGCAGGGGCTCGGGACGGTCCATGACATCGCCCTGTACAACGGCGACCTGTACATCACGGGGGACTTCGAGGAGATCGGCGGGGTGACGGTGGACCACATCGCGCGGTGGGACGGGAGCGCCTGGTCCCCGGTGGGCACGGGCCTCACCAGCGACGGCTATGGTACCGCGCTGGCGGTGTACAACGGTGAACTGTACGTGTCCGGCTACTTCGACACGGCCGGTGGGGTGAACGCCTACCGCATTGCCCGGTGGAACGGCAGCACCTGGTCCAACGTGCTCACCGGACTGGACATGATGCTGGTGGCGAACGACATGCTGGTGATCGGCAACCTGCTGTACATCGGCGGAAGCCCGGACCCCACCTGTAACACCCCGTTGGTGAACATGGTGCAGTGGAACGGCAGCGCGTTCAGCACCGTGGGAACGGGGGAGTTGCAATACCTCGCCAGCTCCCTGTTGCTGGGCACCGTGCACGCCCTGGCAGAAGACCAGGGGGAGCTTTGCGTGGCCGGCGTCTTCGACCACGTGGACGGCCTGGCCTGTGAAGGCCTGTTGCTCTGGGACGGTAGCACCTGGTCCGCCGGCCCCTCCGGCCTGCCCACGAGCTACAACCTGGACGTCGCCTTCATCAACGGGTCCCTGACCTGCGCGCAGAACTCGGACCTCGTGATGCAATGGAACGGGACCACCTGGACGGACTTCACCATCGGCTTGCCGGGGTCGGGGGTCACCATGGCCATGGTGGAGTTGAACGGGATCCCGGTCATCGGAGGAGCCTACAACGCCGGACCGTTCGCGAAGAACCCGGCCTGGGCGGAGGTGGGGTCGCTCACCGGTGCACCGAGCGTTCAGCAGTTGCGTGTGCTGAATGGGGAACTGTACGCCGTGGGCGATCAGGGCGTGGTGGTCAATGGCAACGTGGAGCGCCACACGCTGGTGGCCAGATTGGCCAGCCCGCTGGGCCTTCCCGACCGCGAGCGCACATCCCTTCGGCCGTACCCGAACCCGGCCACCGACCGTCTGTACTTGGATCGGCCGGTTCATACCACCGATGCCATCCGCATCCTGGACCTGCAGGGGCGCGTGGTGGAAGGTTGGTCCATGCAGGGTCCTGATCGGGTCGACGTCCGGGCCCTGCCCACCGGCATGTACCAGCTGGAGGTCCGGCAGGAGGGTGGCCTTTCGGTGGGGCGGTTCGTGAAGGAATGAGGCCACCTGCCGTGGATGTGGATCGGTCCGTTCCGATCGCGATATTCGGACCATGGCCGCCCTGGGTAACCGCCGTTCCATCCGGTTGAAGGGATACGACTACACCCAGGCAGGGGCGTATTTCGTCACCGTGTGCACGCATCAACGCGCACGGTCGTTCGGGCACATCAGGGATGGCGCCATGCACCGTTCGCCCATCGGGAACATCGTGCAGGCGTGTTGGGATGCCATCCCGGAACACATGCCCCATGCGGCGTGCGATGCGTTCGTGGTGATGCCGGACCACGTGCACGGGATCGTGGTGATCACGGGGACGGCGGCGGACGGGACGTTGGGCGGTGGCGATACCGCCGTAGGGTCGACGGATCCGTCGACCCTACCACATACCGCCCCGGACGGGAACCCCGACCATTCGCCGCCGGCCGGGGATCATGCCGTACGCCGCCCACGCATCGCCATCATGCCACGCAATTCGTTGGGCCACATCGTGCAATCGTTCAAAGCCGCCGTTTCCCGCCAGGTGTACCGCGACGGGTTGGTGCCGCGCGGAACGCCTGTGTGGCAACGCAATTATTACGAACGCATCATCCGCGACCAGGACGAATGGGACCGCATTGCCCTGTACATCGCGGAGAACCCCGGACGGTGGAACGGACAGGGACCGTTCGAGGGGCTAGGGGACGTGGCCGATCGGTGATCGCGCCATCCGCATCCTTCACACCCGCTCCTCCAGCACCGACACCGAACTCCCCGCCGAGCCATCACCGCTGGTCCATTGCCAGGTCTCGTGCAGGCGCAGGCGCCCGTCGGGCAGCTGTTCGGGGGTGGTCCTGCACACCCCGGTCATCAGCTCGCCGCGGTCGTTCACCTGGTGGTAGCGCATGTCCAGGCTGCCCTCCGTATCCACCAAGGCGATCAGCTGGCCCTGCACGATGCGCCCGCCGCGGTAGCTGCACGTCAACACATTCCCGTGCTGCTGGTAGTGGAACTCCACCTCCTCGTTTACCTCGCCCTGGGGGCTGGTCTGCACGGGTATGAAGCGCCGGTCGTGGTAGTTGATCATGGGCCGAAGGTCGGGGGCGGGGAGGGATGGTGGACCTGGGCAGATCGATCCCATCCCTTTACGCATGCCCGAGAAGCCCCACGCGCATCCAATCCTGCATGTGCGCCGGGCTGCGGTCGCGCATGCGGTCGTCCCTGTTCACCCCATGCGTCCCTGGGGGTGGAAGTGGCTTTAACTAAGGATTTAGTTTTGGCGGTATGGTAGTCTCCGACCGAACCCCTTCCTCGCTCCGCGCGGCCCGTGCCCGTCGATCCGTCAGCTCTGGCGTGCAGGCCCTGGCCCTGCTCACCTTGCTCTTCGCCACCCGGCATACGAGTGCCCAGCCCACGAACAGCTGGACCATCCTGCACTATGCCGCCGGGTCCAACTCATCCGAAGTGGACCTCCTGAGCGACATCCAGGAGATGATGGACGGGAAGCTGGCCGAGGGCTACGAGCTCATCGTCCTGATCGATCGGACCCCCGGCCATTCCGAGGACTCCACCACGCTGGGGGAGAACTTCACGGATACGCGCCTGTACCGGATCACGCACCATGGGTACGAGCGGCTCCACGGTGGCACCGAGCTTGCGCAGGTCCGTGCCGATCGCCCGGTGGACCTCGGGATGGGGGATGCCCAGGTGCTGAAGCAGTTCGTTCGCTTCGGCAAGCAGCACTTCCCCGCGGAGCATTACCTGCTGGTGCTGCGTTCGCACGGGAACGGCGTGGGCATGTGCCCGGACCATGAATCAGGCACCGAGGACCGTCTGTTCCCGGGGGAGATCAGTGATGTGCTCACCGCGGAGGAGTCGGTGGACATCCTGGGCCTGGATGTCTGCTCCATGGCCGGGTTGGAGAACCTGTACGAATGGCGGCCGGGCAACGGATCGTTCTCGGCCGATCTGGTCATCGCATCCGCACCCTTGTCGGGGGCATGGGCCTACGATCGCATCCTGAGCAGGCTGAAGGACGGCCCGGGCACGGCCAACGAGCTGGATCCTGCCCGCATGACACCCCTGCAATTTGCTTCCATGATCTTCGAGGAGATCGAGGCTATGCAGCCCTGGGCCTCGTGGGGGCTCTTTGACAATGGCCGGATCGCGCGCGTGAAGGCCGAGGTGGATGAACTGGCCGGGCTCCTGGCCGCGGAGGATGGCGCCATCCTCCTCCAGGCCATTGATTCCACGCTGGGCTACCACCACCAAACGGCAGCGGACCTCGAAACTTCGCTGCTCGCCTTTCCCTACGTAGATGCCTACCATTTCTACAGCCTGCTCAGCCGGAACCAGAAGTTGCGACCCACGAGCCGTGCGCAAGCCACGGAGGTCTGCGCCGCCATCGATGAGCTCGTGGTGGCGTCCTACTACGGGACCGGTTTCCTGCCGACGACCAGCGATTTCGTGGACGGCAAAGGCGGCGTGTACCAGGTACTCCCCAGGGGGCGGAAGGTCTTCTCGCAGACCGGCTCCACCTTCTGGGCGCACACCACCTGGTTCCATCCCGACGCCATCACCGGGGAGCCGGATTCCTATGGCGCCTATGATTGGTGCGGCGACGGTGCGGTGAAGGGGAATGGCGAGGTCGAGAACTTCTTCGAGCTCATGGACGCGCTGTTCGATGATCCGAAGGCCGCGGATGGTGGCGTGAACCACTACGCGCCGTGAGTAGGCTTCTCAGGTCGTCCGATCGATGTCGGCCAGCATCCTGCGCACACGCTTGGAACGCACCACCTCCTTCAGTTCCCGGTCGTCATGCTCCGGCAACGGTCCCGGGCGCAAGCCGATCCCCAACAGGTAGGCCAGGACCTCCGCGTGGTCCTCGAAGATCGCCGTGTGCAGCAGGTCATAGCCGTTCTCATCGGTGACGTTCGTCGGCAGGCCCGCAGCGATGTACAGCTCCAGCAGTTCAAGCTGCCCGTGTCGCACGGCATGCTGCAACAGGTGTTGGTGAGA
>JAGQVR010000201.1 GCA_020437875.1 Flavobacteriales bacterium | reverse complement strand
TGTGGGTGGTGAAGGACGGGAAGATCGTGGGGCTCGATCCGTAGCCGGTTCAGTGCAGGTTGAAATTGAAGCTGATCCCCCTGAGGTAACACGGCCTCTGTTCGCTCTGCGTTGATCACGCCACCGAGCGTCCATCCAGTCGGGCACGCACCCAATCCACGGCTTCTTTCACCGTTCCGAACATCCGGACCTGGTGCTGTTGCGGATGGTAGTTGTAGTGGATCTCGGCCAGTTTCCTGAACAGGCCTTCCGATGCCACCAGGGCATGGGCCCTCACCCGCGCGTTCATTCCTTCGGTGCTATGCTCCTGCTGCATCGCATCCAGGTCCATTTCTCCTTCCTCGGGCAGCATGGTCACCATGCCGAAGTCCTTATCGCCGGTCAGGCGTTCGCATGCCGCGATCACTTCGGCGATCCCTTCGACATCGAAGGAGAGATGCTCGTGGTACCGGATGATGACCAGGTCCGGAGCGTGTTGTTCAACGACGGCCAGCCGCGTCTCGAGGTAATTCGGTTCAATGGTCATGGGTGGAGGAGCGTTGACCGGCACCCCAAGCTACGACCTGGCGCGATCACGCGCTTTCAACGGCGCTCCAAACGGACGGTGCCGAGCGTACCATTCGTACCGATCCAGGCCAGGGTGTAGTGGCCGGAGGGGACATCGCTCATGGTGAGAACGAGCCGCCGGGTCTCGGGACCGGTGAACTCGGCCAGCCACTGTTTCACCGGCGTGCCCGTACCATCCACCAGTTGAAGGACCGTGCGATCGGCGCGTGTGGCCGGCAGATCGATCGTCGCCACGTCGTCGCAGGGATCCGGGAATACGCGCAGCCGTATCGGGCGGAAGAGATTTGTTTCACCATCCTGCCAGGAGCCGTCCAACCAGCGCAGGATCCTGTCCGGTGGATACCAACCGCTACGCTCGATGATCATGAGCAGGGGCATCGGTGTCTGATCGCAATACCATTCATAGCGCACTTCACGACGACCAGGCAGCTCCGGGTGCTTCGGATCACGCAGGACGAGCTCACTACGTACGCGCAGCACGTTCTGTATGGGTCCATAGGGCATGATGAGCGTGCCCCAGGCATCGGCCTTGGCGCTATGCACCACTTCGCGTATCGCGATCCGCCCCGAACCGGTCACGGCCACTATGCCCGAATCGGACCAGGCATCGCCGATCCCGATCGGGAAGCTGAAGGCGCGAAGGGGTGGGTCGAAGCGCAGCATGGCCGTGTCGCTGTACGAGCCGGTCCAGAGGAAGGTGCTGTCCGTTTCCACGTAATAGAGAGCGGGTTCACCGGGAATGTTAAGGACCAATGCATGCTCCGGGAACGCACCCGCACCGGGGGCCACATCACTCGTGGTCCATTGATAGGGGAGCAATGTCCCGGCCGGCAGGGCGGTCTGGTCCCAACGCATGGATGCACCGGCGGGTCCGGCTTTCATGTAGGGGACATCGTGGTAGACGTACATCGTACCGGCCACGGGCAGATCGTCATCACTCAGGACCGGCTGCGCACCAGCCGCTGCGGCGAACGATAGGAGGTGGAGTATGATCACCAAGCGCATCATGGCGGGAACGGTCCCTGTAAAGCTACGGCACCTCGACCGCGCGGTAGGACGAGCCGTTCCAGTGGAACCAGCGATCCGCCTCGCTCCACCAGCGTTGCTCACCGCGGAAGACAAGTCCGTTCGCAAGCACCGAAGCTCTCTGGCCAGGGTCCGGAACGACGATGACCCGGTCACCGGAACCGCATGCCAAGTCCACCGCCTCGGGGAATCCATTCCGGAAGATGTAGGCGCCGTCGTGTGAATCCGGAAGACCGCTCACCCACAACATCCCATCCGCCGGGATCGGCGGAAGCTGTTCCACGCATTGATGGGTCTTCCGTGAAGCGACCATCCAGTTGGCGTGGTTCAGGCGGGTTTGCCAGTAGCTGAGTGCGCAGAGCGCGCCGAACAACAACCAGCGCGACACCGGTCGCTGGATCGTCGCCAACATCGAACCGACCATGGCGCACAGGATGGCGGATGGCAGGTGGAGGAAACGATCGCTCTCGCTGGTGACCGTGCTAACGCCGGCGAGAAAGGCGACAGAGCATGCCACCAGCAGCAAGAGGCCGAGCAAGGTGAGCGACCTTCTGCTCAACGCGGATCCAAAGCGCCGATGCACGAGGGCTACGACGGTCAGCAGGATCAACAGGAATGCGCCCCTTACGAGCTGTACCTCGTTATCAGGTTCCGGAGGAAGGAAGAGGCGACCGAGCACTTTGGGCAGAACGGTGAAGCTCGGTCCATCATCACCGAGGACAAGCTCCTTGAAGTATCCGCCGATCAGGGATCCGGTACTATTCGTGCGGAACGCGAGGTAGCCCATCGCTGGAAGCAGCAGGGGCGGAAGGAGCTGCCGCCACGTTGGCCAACTGGGCACCACTCCCGACCAGGCGACCAACAAGGCCATCGGGATCAGGAGCAGTGCGCTTTCATAACACAAGGTGCCCAACAACAGGGTCGATGCGACCATGATCGCGCGTAGGCTGTTCCACGGACCGCTACCGATGATCACCAGTCCGAGGAGGACCGCGCTCGTCCCCAGAGCTGATTCACGACCCACCAACCAAACGATCGATTCCTGGTGGAAGGGGTAGAGGAGGAACAGGACGGAGGACGACAGCGCGGTGCGCCGCCCTGCCCATCGCTCCATCAGCGCGAACAGGAGAAAGGCGTTCGTGCCATGGATGACGAGGTTGATGGCGCGATGGCCTGCCACCGATGTTCCCCAGAGGAGATCCCCGAGCCGGAACGTAGCGTCGCTCAGCGGCCGGAAGAAGCCATTGCGCCAGGGGATGCCGCGCACACCGGAATTCCAGAGGGCGGAATGATCATCGCTGAACGGCGTGAAGGCAAGGGTGGACCAGAAGAAGAGGAAGGATGCGCCGAGGAAGGCGACCATCCACCACCATCCATCACGTGCACCTGCGCTGCCCATCGATCAGCCAAAGCTAAAGGCGGCCGTGGCGCTGTATGTTCGTCCGATGCCGCGCCGCGACCTGCCTGCCCTGCTCATCGCCTTCGCGATCAGCCTGGTCGTGCGCTGGCCCCTGGTGGATCGGCCCCTCTCCGCGCACCACGAGTATTGCACCGCCTTCACCCTTGTTGCGCTCACCAACTGGTGGGAGGATGGCTTCGCCACCCATCATGGCATGCCCTCGGGTGGCTGGATACGGGAGGGGGAGGCGCTATACCCAGCGGACCCCGAACGCCGCAACGAGCGCGCCGCAGGGCTCTACTATTTCTCCCATCCACCTCTGGCTTACGACCTGCCCTACGTGCTCTTCGTGCTCACCAACACCGCACCGAACGCAGCCGGTCTGCAATGGATGAACATGTTCTTCCACCTGCTCACCGCGATCGGTCTGTACCACGCCGTGAGGCTCGCAGCGGGTCCGGAGCCGCCAAAGGCACCGCTGTTCGCAAGCGTCCTCTACCTCTTCACGCCCGCCACGCTCTGGTTCCACGGCAACGCCTACATGAGCGACATGTTCGTGCAGGTGCCCTGGGTCTGGCAGCTCGTCTTCGCCCAGCGGGTCCTGCGTGCCGAAGCACGTCCTTCGGCGGGGGCATGGGCGGGCTTCATCATCACCTTGTTCCTGACCCTCTACACCAGCTGGCTCGGTGTCTTCGCGCTGACCACCGTTGTTCTCGTGGCCTTCCTGCGTTGGCGTATGGGTCGCCAGGTGCCGATCCTTCCGATCATCGGAGGAGCGACGCTGGCGTTCGCAGCTGCCTTCGGGCTCACGGCCTGGCGCTATCTGCAAGTGATCGATGTCGGTGCCCTGTTCGCCCATTTCCAGTCCCGGTTCGCGGTGCGTGGATCCTTCGGCGCTGGTATCGACCTGCCCTCGCTCCTGCAGCAGGTCATGGTGAACTACCGCATCAGCTACCTGCCCTTGATCATTTTGCTGCTGATCCTGCTCATGGTCCGATGGCGCCGGGGGAATGGTCCTGATCGCCCGCTGCCACACCTTGAACTCTTCGTGGCGCTCACCGGTCTACCGGTGCTGCTGGACCACGTCCTATTGCTTCAGTACGCCGAGCACGATTTCGTGGCCCTGAAGGCGGCACCCGTGCTATGTGGCCTGGCCGGTGTGGGCCTTGCGGGACTGCAGCGTCGATGGCGATGGGCGATGCTCACGTTGACCTGTCTGGCCGGTATGGCTTATTTCTACCGGACGAATCCATTGCCTGGCCATGACGGAGGGCGCTATCAGATGGAACTGGAACTGGGTCAGTTCATCGCTGAGAACGCTGCTCCGGATGAACTGGTCTTCGGGGTGGGGATCATCACCGATCCTCAGGTAACCTGGTACGCGCATCGCAATGTGCTTGGTGTGGCGGACGAGGATGCGGCGCGCGTGACGCTGAAAAAGCACGGTCTTTCACGCGGCGTGGTGGTCGAACCGATCGATGACGGTTACAAGGCGACGCACATCACGCCTTGACCTACTTGGGCTCGTACACCTGTACACGCAGGTCATCCACACGCGCGCTCGCACCAGACCGGTACCACAGATATGCCTTCACCTTGTCCTCGCGTGAGCGCACTTCCGGTGTGATGTAGTCCACGCTGAAAGGTGTCCACGTGTTGCGCGCGCTGTCCGGTACGATCCAGTCCCGGGCCATGTACTTGTACAGGCCACCTTCATGTTCAAAGTGGATCACCACGGTGGGTGCAGCGGCTTGATCGTCTCCAATGAAGAAACGCCCGCTCACCCGCAACCACGCATGGTCCTTGGCCGTGAGGTCGGCGAACGTGCTTTCGTAGGCCGGTGTGAACGGGTGCTCCGCGTCCAGGGTGAATACGCTGTCCGGTTGCTCGTCGTAGGTGGCGAGGTAGCGTTCGGATACACGGTAGCGGTCTTCTTCGACCAACAGTTCATCGTGCCCGAGCGGCCGCTCGACAAGCAACAAGCGATCCACATCGGTGGGGATCTTCGTCCGCGCGAAGACCGCCTTGTAATACGCCTTCGTCATGCGCTCCTTGCTGAGGATCCCAGCCGACCATTGCCAGGTCTGGAAAAGGTTGAGCAGGATGCACCCCACGGAGAAGCACAGGGCCAGCATCCGGGTGGATCGCCTTTGCCAGGCCCATTG
>JAGQVR010000200.1 GCA_020437875.1 Flavobacteriales bacterium | reverse complement strand
GGGTCAGTAGTTGCAGCTCGCTCACGCCCAGCTCGCGGGCGGCGTTCCGGATCCGGATGCCCGGCTGTTCACGTTGCAGCTCGGCCCAGCGCTCGGCCAGCCCGGTGGGGGTCGTCAGGGTCTCTTCCATGGGGTATCGGTGGTTCGGCCACAAAGCACCGCACCCGGTTCCGCCACCACAATACCGCGATCGGGGGATGGAGTGAACGGACCGTCAACACAGCCTCCCCGGCATCACCGCCCCCCGTCCATTGCCGTCCATCAACGTCCATCGGCACCCACCACCCAGCAGCCAGCAGCGGAAGGCTAGCAGCCAGTAGCTCGTGGCTAGCAGCTAGCAGCTCGTGGCCAGCAGCTCAATACCCGAAGCAGCAACTCCGTCCCAGCCCGGCATCACCGGTGCCCCGTCCATTCCCGTCCATCAACGTCCATTGGCACCAGCCAGCAGCAATAGGCCAGCAGCTAGTAGCTCGTGGCTGGCAGCTCAAAGCTCGTAGCCAACCGAAGCAGCAATGCCAATTCTGCGTTTAGCCGGTCCCTGCCTACTGGAACACCGGCAGGTCCGGCACAGGCACGAACACGTACATCAGCCGCTCAAGCGCAGGAGCGACCATCCCTGACAGGAACAGCAGCACGCCGATCGCCACGAGGATCGGTGTCCTTCCTCCGTCCTTCACCGCAGTATAAAAGGGCTTCGCATAGATCCATTTGAACAGGAAGCGAACGGTGCGCATAAGGATCAGCCAGACCACGAATGCGGCACCCACCATGAAGGCGAAGTAGCGCAACAGGTCCCACCATCGGCTGCCCATGGATAGCATCAGGTCCAGGCTGTCCCAGAGGGGTCCTGATACCGCTCGCAACAGCAGGAATAAGCTGCACAGCAGGCCCAGCACGTAGAGCCCCCAGGTCCAGCCAGAGGCATCCAGCTCATGCTTCTTCATCCTGCGCTCGCTCCATCGCATCAGCGCGGTTACCGCTGCAAGGGCCACAAGGAAGCTGCCGATCAGGAAGCTGTAGTGGAGGGTCGTGAGCTGTTCCATGGGGAAGGGTTATCGAAGTTAGGATTGTCGCGGTCCAACTTCAGGAGCCGCCAGTAGCGTAGGTCCGCGTTCTGCGGATGGATGTAGCCCAACCGGAATCCACGGCTGGTGGTTTCGTAGAAGTAGTAGCGCTGTCCGCCATGCATCAAGGAACTGCCTCTTCCTGGGAGCACGATGCCCAACATGGCGTGCCGGTAGCGTTGGCTCAGCATCACCGCGACATCGTAGCCGAGTTCCTCCAGCACCGCATGCAGCAACAGCACCCGGGTGTCGCAGTCCCCCCGTAGGTCTCCTACGAAGCCGGCCGGTGGATTCAACCCGAAGGGCATTTCACCCTTGCAGGGGTGTCCGTCCCATTCCCGTCCCTCCCCGTTCGGGCAGGGCTCTTCAAGCATCCAGGAGTAGGGAATGCTCTGTACGCAGGTCGTCAGGGCATGTGCCAACTGGTTCCGGTCCAGCCCTTCCCGCGTACCCAGCTCCCGCGCCGCCGAGACAAGTCGGCTCAGATGAAGGGAATCCGTCCTGGCAAGATGCCCGTAGAGTTGCCGCCAATCCTCCTCACTGGGCAGGTGCCGGGCTATGGAATCCAGGTGGTTCAGGCTGGCCCGCATGTGGCTGCGGAACACCTCCCAGTTCATGCTGTGCCATTGCCCACCATGGTCCTGCCAGCGAAGATGATGCCGGATCAAGGTGTCCTCACCCACCACCAACTGGTCCTCTTGCGTTTCCAGTTCCTGTTGTTCAGTGCGCTCTCGCAGCCGTTCATCAGGGCGTTCCTTCAGGAACGAGAACAGGCCGGCGAGCACCGAGAGAAGCACCCCGACCGCCAGCAACCCCAGCAGGAACTGCAGGATCCCTCCAAGCACCCGGCCGATCGCCTCACCGGCGCCACCGAGTATTCCCCCACCCGAAAGCAGGAGTGCCACCAACAACACCAACAGCACCAAGGGTGCGACCCCGATCAGGCCGATCAATGCAATGGCGGCGACCAGCCAGAACAGGATCGTTAGGAGCCATCCCACCGCCTCCCAGCAGCCGCCGGTCGCGCATCCATCGGACCACGTCGGCGCTACGGGCACCTCCACCCTGTTCAGTGGCCCCGTTCCTGTCCAGGTTCTTGGCTCATCATCGTCTTCTACATCTAGTGGCTCCGGGTCTGCCTCGGGAACGAACACCTCGTAAGGCACCATCACCACTGCCGTGAATGTTCCATGGAACTGCCCGAACGAATCCTGGCCTTCCTTGGAGACACCTTCCGGTCCTTCCGCAGTGGCCACGCGGACCTCGGCCAGCTGCATCCGGTACAGCTGACCCTCCCATTCACAAAGGGCTCCCGTTACTTCCTCTGCTGAAAGGTCGTGGGTGAACGCCTCGTGTTCACGTTCCGTGATCACCTCACAGTTCCTGCCCTCGAATTCCGTGATGGTCAGGTCATAGACCTCCTCATGGAGCGGGCGCGATAACCTGGGGTTCCGGGTCGCATGATATTTCCCCGAGCAGGTGCCCGTGAAATGAATGCGTCGGAGCTCCGTGCGGCGTGCCACCCTCAGCGCTGCTTGAACCAGGTCGTGAAGGCCTCATGGTCATCGGCTGCCGGACCTTCCTTTTCCTGGGTGTTGAACGGCGGGTCCTCGTACCTCGAGAACCGGGCCATCCAAAGCCCTTGCTCATGGAGCACGGCCAACCGGTCGGCCAGCATGTCATCATATTCGTCCAGCACAAGCCCCACCTGTAGCTCGCGGGTCAGTTCCACATGGTCGTTCCGTCGCGTGCCGATCCGCTTCAGGATCACCGGGAGCAGGAACAGAGCGGACATGCCCAGGGATAGCAGGTAGGCTTCCGGCCGGACACGGTAAGTGCCCACGATCCGGTGAACGAAGAACCGTGCATCGGCGGCCCGTTGCTCGCGGATGCGCAGGGCTTCGGCATCGCGCGCGAACCGCTCATGGGCGGCCTGCACCAGGTCCTCCCGGCCGGCGGCACTCAAGTCCGCCACGCGCTGGGCCAACAGTGCCGCCCGTTGCTCACGGATGCGTGCGAAGAGCTCCTGCACTTCCGCCCGCTGCTCGCTCACGATCCGTTCACCATCAGCCTTGAATACCACGGTCGTCAGGGGCACCGATAGGAACCAGGCCAATGCCATCATGAACCCGGCCCGCAATACAAAGGAGAGGCCCCGTCCGAACAGGGAAGCGGTCTCGTCGGCTGGTCGGGGCAGCACGTCAGCCCCGATCGTGGCCAGCGTCAGCCGGAAGATGTTCAGCAGTACCAGGCTGAAGATCACCGTCACCACCCACGACATCCAATCCATCCGGAAGGCCTCCTGGAACAACTGGTTCAGGGAAAGCACCGTCAGGACGGCCACTCCACCCATGGCCACACCGGCCCAGGTGAACAGCCTGCGCGTATGCCCACCGCAGTACCCCACCACCTGCTCGTCACCGGTGGCCAGGTGCCAGAGCCGGAACCGGTCCCGCTTCATGCCTCGGGTCCTGTGCGGATGTAGGCGTCAGGGTCCTCGTTGATCCGCTCCTTCTCCTTCGCCTTCCACTTGTCAAGCGCATGCTCGCTCAACTCCTGCTGGGCCTTCAGCATGGCCTCCTTCTCCTTGATGATCCGTTCGGCGAAGTGGTACACCACCTTGTCCCGCTCCTTGCCCTTCCGGTCGGTGTAGAAGTCCGGGAGTACCTGCACCCCTTGCCTGGCCTTCACGATCTCCTTCAGGTTCTCCTCCAGATAGTCGTACGGCCCCCGGACCAGCATCATCTTGAAGAAGATCGGCGTCAACTCGATCGCCAGAAACAGCAGGGTGATGAAGATGGTGATCGGCCATCCGGCCACTTCATGGGCCAGCTTGATCCGCTCCAACAGACCGTCCAGCTTCGCCGCCTTGGTCTCGGCGTCGGCCATCTTGCCCAGTTTCTCCTGCTCGTAGCTGCCGATCTTGTTCAGGCTTTCCTGCATCAAGGGCTCGTACTTCGCCTTCAGCTGCTCGGCCTCGGCCTTCGCCCGGTCCCACTGGGCCTTCACCGCACGGGCACGTGGCCCCACCGTGATGTTCCTGGCCTCCTCGATGTATTGGTCCTCCAGGTCAGCGGCCCGCTTTTCCTTGGTGGAGATCTCCGCCTCCCACTTCGCCAGTTTGTCCTTTTCCACCTGGATCCGTTCCTCGTACAACCCTTCCACGCCTTCCAGCAGTTCCTTGTGCACCTGCTCCTGGTGCTGGGCCAGTGCCAGGTCGATCTCCGTCTTGAACATCCGGATCTCGATCGGCTTGCTGATCGTGATGGCGATGATCGACCCCATGATGATCCGCGGGATCGCTCCCCTCAGTTCGTCCCAGGTGATCGCCTCGGTCCCGTCCCCCTTGCCCGTGGCGGAAACGATGAAGCGGTCGATGTTCAGGATGATCAGCCCCCACAGCAGCCCGAACACAAGGGAGAGCAGCACCGTGGGCACGTGTGTGTCATCGGTCGTTGCCAGCGTTCGCGGTTGAAAGATGTTGTAGAAGGCATAGCCGCCTGCGAACGCAGCCATGATGCCCGTGCTCAGCACGATCCCGCCCAGGCACGCCCACTTCACTTGGTCGCTGAAGGTGCCCCGCATCAGGATGTACTTCTCTGCTCCGGCTATCCGCCAGAGGAATTTCATGAAGGCGCTTGCCTTAGGCGTTGAGTAGTCCTTGTAGGCCATGGTCGGTGGGTTGTTCCGGTGGTTGGTCAGGTTCGGGGATCAGCACTTCCACGGGGTAGTGCTTGCCCGTGGCTTCCGGCTGCAGGTGGTCACAGGCCAGTTGCTGGTCCAGATAGCTGGAGCTCACGGGGCGCTGCTCTTCGCGAGATCCGGGCGTGTGCACACGCGGTTCCTGGGCAAAGGGCCGTTCTCGGACAGGTCGTGGCAGGTGCCGTTCCACGGCCCGCCCTTGCAGGGTTAGGGACCGCTGGCAGCGCCCGGCAAGGCCCCACGCAGTGAAGGTCAGGGTCACCGGTCGGCTGTCCGGTAGCGGCACCATCAGCGTGCCCGCTTTCCGGGTGCGGCCATGGTCGCGGATGTGAACGAACAGGGTACGCACGGCACGGTACCGTACCACGGCCAGGGAGCCACTGTAGTGTACCCGGTCCCGGGTCCCTAGTTCATGGAATTCCGGCTTTCTCCACGGG
>JAGQVR010000199.1 GCA_020437875.1 Flavobacteriales bacterium | reverse complement strand
CCCAATCCACATCGTAATCGTAGCCCGCGCCGGTGGTGGGGATGATGATGGTGGTGGGGCCGGAAGAACCCACCGGCAGGGTGTTGTTGGTCTGCCAGGTGGTCACGAAGTGGTCCGCCTGGGCGAATGCCGTCACTGCGCTGGAACATGCGGCCAGGAAAAGGAGCTTGCGTAAGGTCTGCATGGGCTTGAATGAATGTCCACTGGTATCCACCTGCATCGATCACTTGTCGCGGCGATCGTATGGCAGGGAAGATATATTCCTTGTCATCGAGAAGGGATGCAGGATGTGAACGGTCACCGCTCGGAATTTGTCCGTGCGGTGCTGATCGAGGCAGCGCTATGAGGTGGGAGGGAGGCTCAGCAGATCGTGGACCGTCGGACTTCCCGCCGCATTTGGCGGTGGAGGCGGAGACCCTTCAGGGGTTCATAGCACATGCTCCATGCTTCGACCAGGTCACCTCGCGATGATCCGACGTTCTAACGATACACTACGAATCGTAATGCCGTGGATCCCGGGGAGTGGAGCAAGTAGCTGCCCGGAGCAAGCGCCGAGACTCCGATCTGCACTTCGTGACCACGAAGCACTCCTTGGGAATGGACTTTTCCGGCGAGATCCAGGATCGTGTAAGCGGAATTCATCGGCTCCGTGGATCGTACGGTGAGCAGTTCGTTCTCGACCACAAGGGATCGACCTGGGTCACGAAGCTCGGCCATACCGATCCCCAGGCATATGTCATTGCTCACGGTGTTGAACGAAGTCGCGGTGATCGTGGCTGGGGCCCAAGTGGTCGCGTACGCGGCGATCTCCGGCAAGAACCACTCGATCGGGTTATACGACTGATCCTCGAGGGAGAAGGGAACCTCCTGTACACATTCCCCCAGGCTCAGGCTGGCATCCGTGATATGGAGGACCGTTCCATAGCCAATGGACTCATGTGCGATGGCCACCCCTTGGTCGTTGGTCAATGCAATACGCTCAGGTCGGCGATCCACTGGAACATGGCTGCCGTGCATCTCCTGCAGTTGCTGGGTGAAGGAGAAGAGGAAGAAGTCATCCGGTAGGCCGACACATACGGCAACACGCAACTGGGAGACGACCAGTTCGATGTCCCGTATGTCCGGCTCATCATTCAGCAAGGGATGGTCCGCCATGATCATCTTGGCCCAGAGTATCTCGCCCTCATGGCTTAACAGACCGATACCAGGTCTTGAGATGTTGCCGTCGAAGCCCTCGAAGGTGAAATACACACCTTCTGGAGCTGCTTGGACGCGGTGGTATCTGTAGAAACTGAAGAAACCATTACCCAGTAGGTCTGACACCCAGACAGGTGCACCGACCTCATCCACCTTAAGGATGGACGAAGGAGTCACGATATACGTATCATCACCAGAGGAGCATTGGTCGAGTGAGAATACCAGGATCTCACCACCGGTCTCCACGCGCGAGTAGATGAGGTTACCTGTCGGTCCGAAACGGAAAAGATGGTCATGATAGAGAGGGCCCGAGGACGTGGCGCAGATGGTGAATGAATTGTCCGATGGGTGGATGTCGATGGTGGCAAGCGCGGACGCCTCCGGCGGATCCACGAAGAACGCTGCCTGCTGCGGCACGCCCTGGTCGTTCGTCCGCATCCAACCGATCTTGGTGTATAGATCGGGGATCTTGACGATGGCCATCAGCAGGCGGCCATCGGAGTATTCGAGAACATCAGTGATCAGGATCAGCGTATCATTCTGTTGATAGGTCCTCGCCCACTGAACGGTACCGCCCGGGCTGACACGCGCCACGGCCCCGCCATCCACCAGTATCACATCCCCATTATTCAAACCATAGACCTCCGTGGCGTCTTGCAAGTAACTGTCCGGAGGAGCACCGTTCACGGACCAGGATTGCGATTGCGCATGTGCCGGAAAGGTGGCGAGCAGGCAAAGCACCACTAAGATGGGCCAACGTTGTTGCATGAGGCAATGGATCTTCATGCAATATAGACGGTTTTCCGAAGCCGTATCAACGCGGTTCGGCACACGACGGGTGACCCGTTGGCGCGATGCGCAATACTTCTCTTCTTCGCCTCGCCACTCATGCTTCAACACCAGCTACCAGCCACGCCGGGCCTCTACCACATCCTGGTGGTCGGCGGCAACGGGGTGGTCACGGGCGGCACGGTGGTGCGGAGGTGAGTGGGGCTGGGTCCGGAGACGGATGATCACGGAGCAGGTTTGTGGAGACCCCAGCCGTGGTCTAACTTGAGCCATCCGAACAACGGGCACATGCGCAACATCACCCTTCTCAGCTGCTTCATCTTCGCCATCCCGGCCATTGCCCAGCAATGCGGGTCGAACCCCTGGGTGGATGACTGCGCCACGACCATCCATCCCTACACCATGGCCTACACGGGTACGGATACACTGCACGGTGGCTATTGGTGCGCGTGGGTATGCCCGGGCGATACGCTCCACCTCTCCGGTGCGGAGCTCTCGGTCTGGGTGGAAACGGGCGGCACCGTGATCATCGACTCCACCGCCTTTGGTGGTATCGCTGCCTCCGAGATCGCCCTGAAGGAGGGTGCCAGCTTGATCGTGAACGTGGACAGCACGGGCAATGGCTTCGGCCCTGGCCCGTGGAACCAGGTGTGGGTCGCGCCCACGGCCACCGTGGTGGACCCCTTCGGTTGGTTCCTGGTGAACACCTGCAGCACCGTGATGTTCGACTATTCCGAGGCCCCGGCTGCCGGTTGCGACACCGACCTCACGGGGATCTCCGATTCGCCTGCCGAAGCCGCACCCGTGTTACGCCACGATCCGGACCAGCAGCGCCTGGTGGTGGATCTACCGCCGGGTAGGTGGCAGGCGTTGCTGGTCGATGTCCGTGGCGCGGTGGTGCAGCGCCTGGCGGGCGCGCAACGGTTGGAGTTCGCCCTGCAGGCCGTGCCGCTCGGGATCTACTCGGCGGTTCTTACCCGCGGTGGCATGCGGCACGTGCACAGGATCGTGGTCCGCTGACCCGCTCCGCAGCCTGCGCCACCGCCTCGATCAGATCTCCCGCACCGTGGCCATCTTGAACCCTTCGGCACGCAGGGTATCCTGCAGCTTGCGCCGCATGCGCGGCACCTGGATCATGCGGTAGATCGCCATGAGCGCGATGGGGATGCCGATCAGGACGAAGCTCAACGCCAACCCGAGGATCAGCGTGACCCCCATGATCGCATAGGCCTTGGCCAGCCCTTTCTTGATGTAGGGGTTGAAGGCCTCGTGCTCACCGATACGGATGGCGTGCAGTTCGTTGGGCGCGAAGATGTCCTTGCCGATGACGAAAGTGCCCTGCGATCCCACCTGAAGCAGGCGGTCCACATCGCCCCAGACGCGCACGTTGCGCGCGATCAGTTCGCCGCCACCGACCTCCTGGAAGCTGAGGTGGTGGTACTGCTGCAAGCCATCGGCAATGCCCTTGCTACCCCCATGCGAGGTGAGCGTGCCGTGTACGGTGGTGATCTTCATGGGTTGGAGGTTCTATGGGGCTTGCTAAGATCCATGCCAAGTTCGTGCAGCGCAATGCGTTCTCCATCTCCCTCGCCAGCGCCTGTGGCCACACACGCGCCGCGAACACCTGCTCCAGCAAGTTCATCAACTTCTTCCTGTGGGGCATGTAGCAGCCTGCCGAGGGCAGGCGGTAGGTGTTGAATTTAGGGTGAATGGTGGGGTCGCTTGGCCGTCCAAAGCGATGTGGCAGGAGGAACCAAGTCCTCATCGACAGTGCACACCAGCGCCTGCGGCGGTTGGCAGCAGGCCGACGAGAGCCGTTCCTGCGGCGCTGGGTGCAGGATCCCGCCCAAAGGAGGGAACCCGACAAAGGCTCTGGTTCGACCTATCTTGGATGCATGCGAGCCATCATGCGAAAGCTCCCCACAATGCTCATCGGCATTGCCGGGTTCGGGATCACGTTGAACACCACTGCTCAGTTCCGGTGCATGGTGATGGATGGAGGTGCGGAGGCCGTGGATGAGCACATGGCCCAACACGCTTCCGCAGCGTTGCGTGGACAGGACATCACCATTCCGGTGGTGATGCACGTGATCTGGCACACGGCCGCCGAGAACGTGCCTGATGCGGCCCTCGTGCAACAGTTGGAAGTGTTGAACCAGGATCTCCGGCGCACCAATCCCGATGCGGTGAACACCCCTGCCGCCCTGCTCGGCATCGCCGCCGGTTCCGATTTCCAGTTCTGTTTCGCGGACCTGGACCCGATGGGGAACCCCACGAACGGGATCACACGCACCTATACCGATACGGTGATGTTCATGGATACCTGGCTGGGGAACACCCACATGTTCCATGAGGAGACCGGGGGGAGGGACCCATGGGACCAGCATCATTACCTGAACATCTACGTGGTCAACCGCAGCTACTTCCTGGGGACGGCCTCCCAGCCGGAAAGCCACGGCAACGCCCATGATGGGGTGGCCATCGACTACCCCGAGGCCGTAGGTGCCACACGAACGCTCACGCATGAAGTGGGGCACTACCTCGGCCTTGATCATGTGTTCGGGGGCACCTTCGGCTTGCAATCGTGCGGCAACGATGGCGTGGACGACACGCCCTTGCAGACCTACCACTACGACTGTCCTACCTATCCCTTCTTTTCCTGCGGGAATACCACCATTGGCGACCTGACCATGAACTACATGGATTATTCCTACCGTGGTTGCAAGAACATGTTCACGCAGGGGCAGGTGGACCGCATGAACGCTCATTTCATGCAATACCGTGCATCCTTCCTGGGAGTGACAGGATGTTCCTTCGTAGGTACCGAAGAGCTTGCCACCACGGCCGACGGACCGATGTTGGTACCCAATCCCGCCAACGGCACCATGCAGGTGTGGTTCCCCTCCCGGCCATCGGCCGCCACCATAAGGCTGTTGGACGCCGCCGGTCGTCTGAGCCTCTCCCAAGGCGTGGCCAACATGCAGGCCGGTGCTACCATCGATATCAGCCCGCTCCATGCCGGTGTCTACCTCGTACAGGTGCTTGATGATGGCATCGTGATCGGCCAGGAGCGGCTGGTAGTGCACTGATCGTGGAATGACATCCGCACGGTGTCCGACAGCCGGTGAACGATCAATGCGGTGGTTCGGGGCGGGACGTGTAGCGGTCTAACTTGGTTCGGGGATCACCTCCCATGAACGCTGATGAAGCGATCATCACACCTGCAGGGCGACACGATACCACGCGCGATGACCGTACGCGAACTGGCC
>JAGQVR010000001.1:43355-62296 GCA_020437875.1 Flavobacteriales bacterium | reverse complement strand
CCCGTTCACCGAGCCGAGCGCCGAGGTGGACATGAGCTGCAGCATCTGCGGTGGCACGGGTTGCAACATCTGCAAGCACAGCGGGTGGGTGGAGATCATGGGTTGTGGCATGGTGGATCCGGCCGTACTCGCCAATTGCGGTATCGATCCCGAGGTATACAGCGGTTATGCCTTCGGGATGGGAGTGGAGCGCATCGCCCAGCTGATCTACCGCGTACCGGACCTCCGGATGTATTGGGAGAACGATGTGCGCTTCCTCGACCAGTTCACCACGGCCTCCATGCGAGGCTGATCCCATGTCCGACGCGCTCCGAACGGACGTCTGCATCCTCGGTGGTGGACCCGGCGGAAGCTCGACAGCGATCCAGCTGGCCAGGCATGGGATCGATGCCCTGCTCGTTGATCAAGCGCGCTTCCCGCGCGACAAGGTGTGCGGCGATGCACTGAGCGGCAAGGTGATGCGGACCTTGGAACGGCTCGATCCGGACCTCGCCGCCAACGTGAAGGCCGGGGCGTCCGGCCTGCCCAGCTGGGGTGTCATCTTCGTGGCACCGAGCGGTCGGGCATTGCGTGTGCCCTTTTCCCGAACGACCGGCTTGGGCGAGGCGCCAGGGGTGATCATGCCACGCCTTCGCTTCGACGACTTGCTCTTCCAGCATGTTCGCGGCCTGCACGGCATCACGGTCATCGAAGGGGTGGCCGCGAAGGACTTCGACCATGCTTCGGGGTACTGGCACATCGGCCTGTCGAATGGGCGGACGGTCAACGCCCGTATCGTGATCGATGCATCGGGCGCGAACTCCACCTTCGCGCGGAAGGTCGCGGGGCTGCCGATGGAACCGAAGCACCATGCAGCCGGTGTGCGGGCCTACTTCAGCGGCGTTCATGACCTCGACCCGCAGGGCTTCATCGAGCTCATCTTCCTGAAGGACCTCCTGCCCGGCTACCTATGGGTCTTCCCGCTTCCAGGAGGAAGGGCGAATGTCGGCCTGGGGTTGCGCAGCGATGTGGTGCGTGATCGCCGTGTTGACCTGAAGACCTTGCTAACCGAGCTGGTCTCATCACATCCACAATTACAGGCGCGTTTCGCGCATGCGAACATGGAAGGCCGCGTGCAAGGCATGGGCCTGCCGCTGGCGAGTAAACGACACTCCTTGAGCGGGGAGGGATACCTGCTCGTTGGCGATGCCGGACATCTGATCGATCCGTTCACGGGTGAAGGCATCAGTCATGCGATGATCAGCGGGGTGCACGCAGCGGATGTCGCGCACGGGATGATCACGCGTGGTGACTTCTCGGTGAGCGCGGCAAAGCAGTATGATCAACGCGTGTGGAAGCGCCTGGGAAAGGAGCTCGCCATCAGCACCCGACTGCAACGCATGGCCAACCAGGCCTGGCTCTTCGACCTCGTCGTGGACCGTGCGAACAGGAATCCCGCGCTGGCGGACACCATCAGCAGCATGTTCACCGACCTCGACCTGCGCGAGCGGTTGAAGAAGCCCGGCTTCTACATGGATCTCCTGCTGGGGCGTGCACCCGGACCCCGTTGATCAACGACGCCGGGCGGCCACGAACCAATCCCAGGGGTAGGGCGCCTTCATCCAGCGCGGCGGCGAATCGAACTCCGTGGTCCACGGATACTCGAGCTTCTCAATGGCGAGCACATCGAATCCGCGCGCATCCAGCAGCGCTTCGAGCTCCTCCTTCAGGTAGTGCTTCGTCGGTACATTGTCGATGTGCACGGTGCCGTGCTCAAGCCCCTTGCTGTTCAATGCGGCCTCGCGCTGCGCCTCCTTCGGATCCATGCCGTTGCGCAGGTTCCACTGCAGGTGTCGGTACGCGGTGAGCAAGGCCGAGTTCAACGACGGCACCACCAGGAGCAGGTGGCCCCCGCGCTTCACACTGCGCACCGTGCGTTCGATCAGGGGTTCCCGTATCTCAATGGCAGCGTTCAGAAGGGTATTGATGCACAACACCACGTCTGCGGCGGGGTAGCTGTTCCGGTCCCTGCTCAGGTCGGCGTGCACGTACCGGATGTTCGAGTAGGTGCTCGCGGACCGTTCGGCGACCTCCAGGCATTGGCTGCTCACATCCACCGCGTACACCTTCGCATACCGATCGGCGAGCATGGACAGGGTGCGGCCCACACCGCAGCCCAGATCGGTGGCGCTCAGATCAGGGCCGGCCAGCCGTTCCACCCAGCTCTCGATGATGCCCTTCGTGTCGTTGGCCGGTACGTTGAATATCTCCTCCTCGAAGGTCTCCGCCACTTCGTCCCAATCCCGTTCGTTCATGCGTCGCGTATTGTGCGGCGGCGCGGAAGTCGTGTCGGGAGAAGGTGTGCGCCGCTGCGGTTCCTGTGTGGAAGAGCAAGGTATCCGCCACGGCCATGTCGTCCCGGTCCGGCGGGACACCGGTATCCACGATCGCTGGTTGATCCGGTGTGCGTTGGCCGGCATCTTCTTCCTTTGCGGACCGATGGACAGCTTGTACCTGCTCGTGTTCTGCCTGATCGCGGGGGTCCTGCTCCAACGTGTCCCGAGCTTTCCTCCGAACGCGGCGCACACGCTGAACCAGTACGTGCTGTACGCTCCATTGCCTGCGCTCGCGCTCTACCACGTTCCCGAGATCAGCGGTGGCATCGAACTGCTGTACCCCATTGCCGTTGCCTGGATCTGCTTCCTCGCCGCCTGGCTCTTCTTCGGTGCGATGCGACGTTCATTCGGTTGGTCGCACAAACTCACCGGTTGCTTGATCCTGTGCGCGGGATTGGGGAACACCTCCTTCGTCGGTTTCCCGGTGATCGAGGCCGCCTATGGCAAGGAAGCCCTGGGAACCGCATTGCTCGTCGATCAGCCCGGATCCTTCGTGGTCCTCTCCACGCTCGGCCTGGTGGTGGCCACGGTGTATTCACGACAACGGACGGATACGATCACCATGGCCCGCAAGATCCTGCTCTTCCCACCCTTCGTCGGATTCGCGGTCGCCGTGTTGATGAACGTGCTCGACCTGCACTTCGGTGAGGGTGTGCGCGGCGGGCTGCTCCGGATCGGCAACTCGGTCACACCTGTCGCCCTGCTCGCCGTGGGCCTTCAATTGCGCATCAAGAAGCGGAGCAAGCACTGGGGCTTCCTGGGCCTGGGCCTCGTGTACAAGCTGCTGCTTGCACCGGCGTTGATCTTCCTCCTTTACGTGGTGATGCTGGATGGCACCGGCAAGGTGGTCCGCGTATCGGTGCTCGAGAGCGCCATGGCCCCGATGATCACGGCCGCGATACTCGCGTCAACGCACGGGTTGAAACCACGTTTGGCGAATATGATGGTGGGCGTTGGGATACCGCTCTCCCTGTTGACGCTGACCGCCTGGTACGTTGTCCTTGAATGGATCTAGGCCGGGCTCAACTTCAACATGTTCGACATGCCCTGTTCAGCGATGGGCATGCTCGCCACATTCACCAATAGGTCCCCCTTGTTCACCAGCTTCTTGCTGCGCAGGATGTGCTTGATGTCCGCGATGGTGTGGTCGGTGCTCACCGTCTTGTCGTAGAACTGGGCCCGCACACCCCACACCAGGTTCAGGGTGCCCAGGATCGCCCGGTTGCTCGTGAAGGCGAAGATGTGTGCCTTGGGCCGCATGCTGCTGATCTTGTAAGCGGTGTAGCCGCTGTGCGTCATGGTCACGATCGCCTTGATGTCGATGGCTGCCGCCATGCGCACGCTGGCCATGCAGATCGCATCGGTCACCATCCGATCATTGTCCTCAAGACCCGGCTGTTCCACATTGAACATGTCCTCGCTCGTCTCCATCTCCTGCAGGATCCGGTTCATCGCCTTCACCACCTCCACCGGATACTTCCCTACGCTCGTCTCCGCGCTCAACATCACGGCATCGGCATGATCCAGCACGGCGTTGGCCACATCATTGACTTCGGCGCGCGTCGGTGTGATGTTGGTGATCATGCTCTCCATCATCTGGGTGGCCACGATCACAGGACGGTGGTTCGCCAGGCAGCGCTTGATGATGTCCTTCTGCACCAACGGCACCTTCTCCATCGGGATCTCCACGCCGAGATCGCCACGTGCCACCATCAGGGCATCGGCTTCGCGGATGATCTCGTCGATCTCCACCAGGGCCTCGGGCTTCTCGATCTTGGCGATCACGCGGGCGTTCTTCTCCCGTTGCAGGATGATGTGCTTCAATTCGATGATGTCCCGGGCCCCACGTACGAAGCTCAGGCCGATCCAGTCCACATCATGGTCCAGTGCGAAATCGAGGTCCTGGCGGTCCTTCTCGGTGAGGCTCGGCAGGCTGATCTTCGTGTTCGGAAGGTTCAGGCCCTTGTTGGCGCTCAATGGACCACCGTGGATCACCCGGGTGGTCACCGTGGTCGCGCCGTCAGTGCCCACTACTTCGAGCCGCAGTTTCCCGTCATCGAGCAGGACCAGTTCGCCCTTCTTCACATCCTTCGGGAACTGCGCGTAGCTCGTGCTCACGATGCCAGGCTTCCCCTTGATCGCCTCCGTGGTGATGATCAGCTCACTGCCATCGGGCAGGTCGATGGGGCCATTGGCCATCTCACCCACCCGCATCTTGGGCCCTTGCAGGTCGGCCAGGATCGCGGTGTTCAGGCCCAGTTCGGCGTTGAGGTCACGGATGGTGCCGATGAGGTTGGCGTAGAACTGGTAGCTGCCGTGGGAGAAGTTCAGGCGGCATACGTCCATGCCGCTCAGCATCATTTCGCGCAGGACCGCCTTGTCCGCCGAGGCTGGGCCGATGGTGGCGACGATCTTGGTCTTCGGGTCGTTCATGTGATCGGTTCAGAGCAGGAGCTTGTGTCCTGTCTTGAGTTGGTCGTAGGGTAGCGTATAAGCGGTGAGCACGAACTCCGCACCTCGGATACGTTCCAACAGGTCGGGTTGCTGCTCCGCCAGCTCGTTGTCCACCACGAGGAAATAGTCCGCCTGCCGGTGCTCCTTCAGCAGGATGCCATCACCGCTGTGGTTGTTCACCAGGGTGTAGCGGGCCTGGCTCCGTTCATCCACATGATCATAGGCGGAGAACAACGCGCGGATCCCATTGGCATCGTCGGCGATATCCGTGCGCCTTCGGGTGAGCTCCAATCCGACGCTCCGGTTGATCGACCAACACAACCGGTAGTCGTTCACATGGCTGCTGATCCCGATGACGGTCACATCCGGAACAGGCTCCATCGAGAGCTTGAGTTTCGCCATGGGTGATACGATCGGCCGTGGTGGTCCGGGCACCGTGTGGTAGGCCAAAGGTAGCCACGAACCCGCGCGTCGCTGGTGCGCGGGCCTAACGGCTTGAACGATCGTGCTGGCCGATCAGTCGCGCTGTCGCGGCTTGGCGGGCCGCCTTGGGGCATGCATCGAAGGAGCATGCTCCGCCGATCCCGTCGTCCGACCTGTGGCTGTCTTCGGGGGCTGTGGCTTCCGCGAACGCATGCTGCGAAAGGCGCTCTGTGCCGCGTCCTGTTCAGCCACTTTCTTGCTGGTTCCCTGCCCGGTGCCGCGTATATCCCCGTTGATACGCACTTCGGCCACGTAGTGCTTCCCGCGCCCACTACCACCCTCCTCGCGCACCACGAACTCCACCTTCTTCCGGCGCTTCTGCCCCCATTCCAATAGGCGGCTCTTTCCGTCCCGGTCCTCCTTCTCGATCTCTTTCAGGTCGAAGTGGGTATGTAGTAGGACCACCACCACCTTGCGCGTGCGCTCGAAGCCCCGATCCAGGAACAAGGCACCGATCAACGCTTCCAACGCATTCCCGGGCACGGAGGATTCCTGCGATCGCGCCAGGTTGCTTTCGATCACGCGCTCGATCTCGATGCGTTTGGCCAGTGCATTGAGCTGCTGCCTGCTCACGAGCTTGCTGCGCATCCGAGTCAGGAAACCCTCCCCCTTCTCCGGGTAAGTGGCGAACAGCAGATCGCCTATGATGGCATCCAGGATGGCATCACCCAGGAATTCAAGGCGTTCGTTGTCCGGCAGGTCAGGCCGGTCATCTGCCACGGCGCTAACATGACGTAATGCCTGCCGATAGAGAGCGATGTCGCCTGGGGTGAGCCCGAGGGTCTTCCTGCACCACGCACGCACACGTCGCTCCTCGGGGCTGCGTGTACGGTTGAACAGGCTGCGGATCACGCGGACGTACTACCGGTACTTGCGGAACACGACGGCCGTGTTGTGCCCACCGAACCCGAAGGTGTTGCTCATGGCGGCGTTCACGGTCCGCTTCTGTGCGGCGTTGAACGTGAAGTTCAACTTCGGATCGATCTCGGGATCGTCCGTGAAATGATTGATCGTGGGAGGAACGATGTCCGTATGGACGGCCATGATCGCAGCCAGCCCTTCCACCGCGCCGGCCCCACCGAGCAGGTGTCCGGTCATGCTCTTGGTGGCACTGATGTTCAGCTTGTAGGCATGGTCGCCGAAGAGGCGCTGGATGGCCTTCACCTCCTGTGGGTCGCCGATGGGCGTACTGGTACCGTGTGTGTTGATGTAGTCGATCTCGGCGGGTGCGATGCCTGCATCGTTCAAGGCATGCTTCATGCACAGCTCGGCACCAAGGCCGTCCGGATGCGGGGCGGTGATGTGGTACGCATCACTGCTCATACCGCCACCGATCACCTCGGCATAGATCCGGGCGCCGCGCGCGAGCGCATGGTCCAGTTCCTCAAGGATGATGGCAGCACCACCTTCTCCGAGCACGAAGCCATCACGGTCCTTGTCGTAGGGTCGTGAAGCCGTCGCTGGATCATCGTTGCGTGTGCTCATGGCGTGCAGCGCATTGAATCCACCGACACCGGCCTCATAGATCGCCGCCTCGCTCCCACCGGTCACTACGGCCACACAGGTGCCGAGGCGGATGTAGTTGAAGGCATCGATCATCGAGTTGTTGCTCGACGCGCAGGCGCTGGCTGTCACATAACTGGGTCCGCGCAGCACGTGCCGCATGCTAATGAGGCCGGCCGCGCTGTCCGCGATCATCTTGGGGATGAAGAACGGATTGAAGCGCGGGGTTCCATCACCTCGCCCGAAGGCGATGCACTCATCCTGGAAGGTCTTCAGGCCGCCAATGCCACTGCCCCAGATCACGCCGATGCGTTCGCGGTCCACCTTCTCCAGGTCCAGGCCGCTGTCCTTCATCGCCTCATCGGCGCAGACCACGGCGAACTGGGTGTAGGGGTCCATCTTCCGGGCCTCCTTGCGGTCGATGAAGTCTTCGGGGTTGAAGCCCTTCACCTCGCAGGCGAACCGTGTCTTGAACTTGCTGGCGTCGAAGCGGGTTATGGGCGCAGCTCCGCTACGGCCGCTCACCAGGCCCTCCCAGTACTCCTTGTGGGTGTTCCCGAGGGGAGTGAGCGCGCCCAGACCGGTGACGACCACACGTCTGAGCTGCATGCGTTGCGACGATTACTTCGCGTTCTTCTCGACGTAGTCCACGGCCTGACCCACGGTCTGGATCTTCTCGGCCTGGTCGTCGGGGATGGCGATGTTGAACTCCTTCTCGAACTCCATGATGAGTTCGACGGTATCGAGGCTGTCAGCGCCAAGGTCGTTCGTAAAGCTCGCTTCAGGTGTGACCTCGCCCTGATCGACTCCGAGCTTGTCCACGATGATGGCGATGACCCTTGACTTGATATCCGACATGTCCGTGCGTTGTTGGTTGAACAGGCTGCAAAGGAAAGACATTTTCACATGCGCAAGCCGCGTTTCCCACGCTGTTCCCATGACCGGGAATTCCCGCACCAAAGCCTGATGTTCAGAAGGTTCCATCGGGGGGGCGGTCCCCTGCGCAATGGCTGGCCCGTCTGTCCGATCTTCGCTCCCGGTTCAAAATGGTACGGATCGGCATCCTGGCATCGGGGAACGGCAGTAACGCCCAACGGCTGGTGGATCACTTCAGCAGGCACGCAAAGGCCGAGGTGGTGCTCATCGGTTGCGACCGTCCGGGGGCCGGCGTGGTCCAGCGCGCCTGGGACCTTGGCGTTCCTCTGTTCCTGTTCAATGGAGGCCAGATGCGCTCCGGGGCCGTTCAGCGCGAACTGCAGGGTCAGCGGATCGACCTCCTGGTCCTTGCCGGGTTCCTGCGCCTGATCCCTGCCGACCTGGTGAAGGCTTTTCCGGGGCGCATCATCAACCTCCACCCCGCCCTCCTTCCGAAGTTCGGAGGCAAGGGCATGTTCGGTCAACATGTCCACCGGGCCGTCATGGCCGCCGGTGAACAAGAAAGCGGCATCACCATCCATTTCGTGGATGAGCACTACGATGAGGGTGAGCCCATCGCGCAGTTCCGTTGTCCGGTATTGCCCGGCGATACGCCCGGAACACTGGCCGAAAGGATCCATGCTCTGGAACACACATACTTCCCACAGGTGGTGGAGGAGATCGTCACCCGACTCTTCGGCCCCATCGGCTGAGGGCTTCGCACTTTTGCGCCATGATCGACCCCGGGCAGATCATCAAGGCCTTCCTCATCCTCTTCGCCGTGATCGATGTGGTGGGTAGCATTCCGCTGGTGCTGCAGGTTCGCGAAAAGGCCGGCAAGATCTATCCGGCACGAGCGGTGCTGGTGAGCCTGGGGATCATGATCACCTTTCTCTTCCTGGGCGAGGGGATCCTCCAGCTGCTCGGGATCGACGTGCGCTCCTTCGCGGTGGCCGGCGCACTCGTTCTATTCTTCATCGCCCTGGAGATGATCCTCGGTGTACGCCTCTTCAAGGAGGACCTTTCCGCACCTGGCCTCACCGATGGCAAGGACGATAACAAGGTGTACAGCATCGTGCCACTTGCCTTCCCGGTGATCGCAGGTGCGGGCTCCATCACCACCATCCTATCACTCCGTGCCGAGTTCGACAGCATCAACATCCTCATCGCCATCGTCCTCAACATGGTCCCGGTGACCTTGGTGCTCCTGCTCACATCCCGCATCGAACGCCTGCTCGGCCGAGTGGGCCTCATCGTGATCAAGAAGGCTTTCGGTGTCATCCTGCTCGCCATCGCGGTGAAGCTCTTCGCGGCGAACATCACGCAGTTGTTCCCGAACGGATGAGGGTCACCATCCACACCGACGGCGCCGCCAGCGGCAATCCGGGTCCGGGAGGGTACGGAGCCGTGCTCGAGAGCGGCAAACATCGCAAGGAGTTATGGGGTGGCTACCGGCTGACCACCAACAACCGCATGGAACTCCTCGCGGTGATCGCCGCATTGGAGGCCTTGAAAGGTGATGGGCACGAAGTGCTGGTGGTGAGCGACAGTAAATACGTGGTGGATGCGGTGGAGCAGGGTTGGCTCTTCGGCTGGGAGAAGAAACGTTGGGCCAAGGTGAAGAACCCGGACCTCTGGAAGCGCTTCCTCGTGGTGTATCGCAAGCACAGCGTGAGGTTCGAATGGATCCGCGGGCACAATGGCCATCCGCTCAATGAACTGTGCGATCAGCTGGCCGTTGCGGCGCGGAACCAGAGTGTGCTCGCCGTGGACGAAGGCTACGAGGCCAGGCCCGACACCCTGCTCTGACACGATTATCTTCGCTCGCCCATCGCACCATCATGGCCAAACTGTTCGCCACCATCAACGCCCGCAAGGATGCCATCGTGCTGGAACGCACCTCACCCTCGGCCCCGTGGGTGCCTGTCGGCGAGGGCGCGGCCGACCTGGTGCGCACGGGTCCATCCACCTTCAGCCTCGTCCGCAATGGCCGCAGCCACCGTGTGCTGGTCTTGAAGGAGGACAAGGAGAATGGCACGGTTCGTTTGCGGATCGGGGCGAACACGTATACGGTGCAACTCCAGGATGATCGCTCGCGACTGATGCAGACGCTGGGCCTGGACAAGGCCTCGGCCAAGGTGAAGGAGATCAAGGCGCCGATGCCCGGTATGGTGCTGAACATCCTGGTGAAGCCTGGCGATGCCGTGAAGAAGAACGACCCCATCCTCGTGCTCGAAGCGATGAAGATGGAGAACATGATCAAGGCACCCGGTGATGCCACCGTGAGCATCGTGCATGCCGTGAAAGGCAAGGCTGTCGAGAAGGGTCAGCTCCTGGTGAGCTTCAGCTAGTTCGCGGGTTGCCTCCTTGTTCCGCGCAACGGAACCCTCCGCGCCGAATGGCCATGGCGTTTCGCGTCGTTATTGGTCTCCCCCGCGATGCCCAGTATCTCTGCGGTGAACGCATTTCCTTCCATCCCGCCCTTGGCCCTTACTACCTTGGCACCATGGACCGCAAACAATTCCTTTCCCATTCCTTGAAGGTCTCGGTCGGTGCGCTCGTCGGTGCGCCCGTGCTGGCCAGTGCGGCTGCATGCAATGCGGCCGAGGAGACGAAGGCTGAAGAAGCTGCCACCAGTCCAGAGCCGACCACTGCGCCGCTGGTTCTCGCGCAGATCGCACTTCCCTATGACTACGCCGCCTTGGAGCCCTCCATCGATGCGCGCACCATGGAGATCCACTACACCAGGCACCACGCGGCCTATGTGAAGAACGTGAACGAGGCGATCGCGGCGGAAGGGGTCGTGGCGAAGGACGAGGCGGACCTGCTGTCGCGGATCGGGTCCTTCAGCGCCAAGGTGCGCAACAACGCGGGCGGCACCTGGAACCACAACTTCTTCTGGCAGGTGATGGGACCGGGTGGCAAGGGCGCCCCGGATGGCAAGGTGCTCGATGCCCTGAACGCCGGCTTCGGATCGTTCGACAAGTTCAAGGAGGCCTTCACCGATGCCGCGATGAAACGTTTCGGCAGTGGCTGGGCCTGGCTCGTGGAGCGCAACGGAGCGCTGGCCATCGGATCCACCCCGAACCAGGATTCGCCGATGATGGACATGAGCGAATTGAAGGGAACACCCCTGCTCGGCCTCGACGTTTGGGAGCACGCCTATTACCTCAAGTACCAGAACAAACGCAACGAGTACGTGGCCAACTGGTGGCGGGTGGTCAATTGGGACGAGGTCGCGAAGCGGATGGCCTAGCCCTCCACCAGCTCGATATCGAAGTCCACCAGTTCCACGAACTGCTGGATCCGCTGATCGATGTCCTCGCGGCTCACCTCGGCGAGTCGCTCGATGCCGAACTTCTCGCAGGTGAAGCTGGCCATGGCACTGCCCACGATGATCGCACGCTTGAGGTTGTCGAAGCTGTGGTCCTGGGTACGGGCCAGGTAGCCGATGAAGCCTCCCGCGAAGGTGTCGCCCGCTCCGGTCGGGTCCACCACATCCTCCAACGGCAGAGCCGGTGCGAAGAACACACGTCCCGCGCCGAAGAGCAGGGCCCCGTGCTCTCCCTTCTTCACCACCAGGTATTTCGGACCCATGGTGAGGATCTTGGCCGCCGCCTTCACCAGGCTGTGCTCCCCGCTCAACTGGCGTGCCTCGGCGTCGTTTATCGTTAGGATGTCCACCTGCGCGATCACCTCCTTCAGCTTATCCAGCGCGCTGTCCATCCAGAAGTTCATGGTGTCCATCACCACCAGGGCGGGGCGATCCTCCATCTGGTCCAGCACCTTGCCCTGCACCGTGGGGTCCAGGTTGCCGAGCATCACATAAGGGGCCTTGCGATAGGCTGCAGGCAGGTCGGGATCCAGCTCCAGGAGCACGTTCAGGCGGGTCTCCAGTGTGTCCCGGCTGTTCATGTCGTAGTGGTAGCGACCGGCCCAGAAGAAGCTCTCCTTCCCCCTGAGCACATCCAATCCTTCGAGGTCAACCCCGCGGTCGCGGAGCTGTTGCATCACGGGTTCCGGGAAGTCATCGCCCACGACGCTCACCAGTCCCATCTTGTCCAGGAACACCGAGGCGGCCAGGCTGATGTAGGTGGCGGCACCACCCACGGTCTTCTCGGCCACGCCGAACGGGGTTTCAATGCGATCGAAAGCGACGGTTCCTACGGTGATGAGCTGCATGATGCGGATGCGTTCGGTTACGGCCTGAAACAAAGAAAGCCGCGCTGGCGGCTCTCTCTACTTGCTCCCCGGGCTGGACTTGAACCAGCGACCCCATGATTAACAGTCATGTGCTCTAACCAGCTGAGCTACCAGGGAAGGTACCCGGTTAAGGGACGGCAAAAGTAGGAGGATCAGGAGTATTCGCCAAAAAAGGCCGAAGACTGGGCTCGTCCTATCCGCTCGAGCGTGAATGGGGCCCATGCCAGGGCTGCGCCCATGCTCCACGGGACCATGGCCCTGGTGGCTCTCGGCGACCCGCCGTTCCGGTCACTCCCGTTCACCGTACACGAACCGGTAGCCAGGTACTCCCCTCTGCCCCGCCAGTTCCTCCGCCGTTCCATCGCGGTAGCGCAACCGCCCCGCCTCCACACCCTCCTGGAGCAGGAACTGCATGGTGCTCTCGCGCCGGGCGTATTCGATCTCCTCCGCGATGCGGCCGGCTTCTTCAGCTCCGAATAGCGCCAGGCACCGTTCATGCAAGGATCTGCCATCCAAACTCGGCGTTCGCTCGTTAACGAAGGCGGTGAACACGCTGTCCCGTGTGTTCATCTCCTGGATCCGTGTACTATCCGCACCGTTGATCATGGTCCTATCCGGGAAGAGGAAGGCCTTCTTCGCTTGGAACACCGCCACCTCCTTCACTTCCGCTCCCTTGTCCAAGATGGGGACGAGGTCCACCGAGAGCTCCGGCTTTGACCTGAGCGCCGAGGCCAGGTTCCGCAAGGTCTTCTCCTGCGACCTGCCCGGACCGGTCTGTAGGTAGTTGAAGCGCACGCGTTCCAGGTCGGCTTCATCAGCGCCATCCACGGCACGGACGAGTAGGCGACCGGGGGCGGATGCGGCCTTCACCAACAGGTTCTTCAGCACCTGCCACACGATCGACCACACCCTGAATTGCGGGTCCTTCAGATCGCCCCGGACGGGAACATCGAGTTCCACCACCCCGTTCACGTCCTTCAGCAGGCCGGCCGCCAAACGGAGGGGAAGCACGTATATCCCCGGGTCGTGCTCCTCCACCCGCCTACCCACCTTCAGCCTGTCCACTCGCATGTGGTTCTGCGAATCCAACCGTCCATCGCGAACGATGGTCTTCGTCGCATAGGCCAGCACCCCATCTTCCAGTGGATGCGCCGCATACCAACGCCCGTAGGCATCCAGATGGTTCAGGGCAAGGTCGTCAACCGTGAGGTCCACCTCCACATTGCGGATGTTCTTCGGGTCGAAGGTGGCTTTGCCCTTGAGTCTGCCGGTCTCCTGCAGGACCGCACTTGCTGTGACCTTGCCCGCCTCCTGATCGCTGGTGATGCGGTTCGCGTTGATGTCGATGCCCGATATGGTGTATTGGAACGGCTGCGCTGGTGTATGATCCTCGAAACGCACGGTGCTGTTCGTGAGCGCGAGCTTCTTCGCGGTGTACTCGCTGGCCACGATCTGCTGCCCGAGGTAGCTGATGTAGTCCGCGAGCAGAACGAACACATTGCTCTCACTGGCCCGGTGCCGGGTGCTTGTCCCACCTCCCGCGACCGTGGTACTATCCTGTTTCAACAAACGCGTCCAGTTGTCCGTGCTGTCGTTCAACAGCACGAATTTGATCTCGGCCCCATTGAGCACCACTTCGCCCATTTCCACGCGTTGATCCCTGGCCACGAGGGTATCCAACCTGGCGTTCGCCTGCTTCAATCCGAATAGCCGTTCACCATTCGGATCCACCAGGCCTACCCCCGACAGGGTCAACCCTGCGCTCATGGCCAGTCCGGTCGTGTCCGAATAACTGTCGAGCAGGTTCAGGTCCACATCCATCGCACCGGTCAATGCCTTGGATGCGAGGAAGTCCTGGAGATAGGGCAACAGTTGCTGAAGGGCGAAAGCCCTTAGTTGTGCGTTGATACCGTAGCGTTCCAGTTCGGTGTCCAGCATGAAGCCTCCTTCGAGCCGTCCACCGGCTTCCAGTTGGAGTCCGAGATCGAAATCCATGCGGGCCCGTTCAGAGGAGATGAGCGTACACTTGGCCCGCAGATCCTTGACACCGACCGGGGCGGCAAGTGCATCGCTCTCATACTCGATCCGGCCATCGCTCAAGATGATGTCCGCCATGGTGAAGCGTGTGGTGCTCGCCGGATCCATTGTGGTCGTGTCGTCTCCACCGAGTTCCAGCAGATCGCTGAAGTTGAAGCGGTCCCCATCCTGGACGATATGGAAGTAGGGCGAAACGATGCGCAACCCTTCCGATCGCCAATCATTCTCCCGCAAGCCGCTCCAGAGGTTGATGCGCACACTGATGTCCTTCCAGGAAACGAAGACCTCCTCGCTATGTGGCTCATAACAGGTCACGCCCGTTGCGGCATATCGGAAGGTGAAGGGGTTCAGGATGATCCGGTCAATAGTGACCCTTCTGTTGATCCACTCCTCGCTGTGCGACTCGATGTATCGCTTCAACAAGTACGGCAGGAGCAGCGCCATGGCGAGGAGCGCCGTCGACAAGACCACGACCAGCACGATCAGCCAGCGTTTCCTGGTCCGTGGACCTGATGTCTCTTCGGTCATGCTCGGGGTACTGGAAAAAAGAAACGGCCCCGAAGTTCGGGACCGCTTCTTGAAGTGGGGGTAGGCCGATGGATCAGGCCGCTGCCTCGGGCTTGGTGCCCAGGAGCTGGAAATCGTTCAGCACCACCTCCGTGATGTAGCGTTTCACGCCCTCCTTGGTCTCATAACTGCGATGCACCAGGCGGCCCTCAAGAGCGATGGGCGATCCTTTACGCAGCAGGCGTTCCACCGCTTCGGCGGTGTTCCCCCAGGCCACCACGGTATGCCATTGGGTATCGGTCACCCGCTCCCCGGAGGCGTTCCGGTAGCTATCGTTCGTGGCCACGGAGAGGCGGGCCACTTTCCGCCCTTTGGCGATCTCCCGCACTTCGGGGTCGAAACCGAGGTTGCCGATCAGGTGCACTTTGTTCTTCAGCGTGTTCATGGGACTTGGGATTTAGGTTGACTTTTGTTCCTGCCGTCGGTGCTGTTGCCGAACGGCGATGCAAACATCCCCGGGGGTCATTCCCCTATTCGGCTGATAACCAGTTGTATGCGGATATAAGCATTTGTACAACGGTTGCTGTCGGTTGGCGCTGGTCGGCCAGGTCCCACAGAACCCCCTGCCGCTGAACGGGTTCTGTACCTTGCAACTGGGCGGTTTCCCGGGGCAGCGTTCCGCAGCGGATCATTGTCTTCTGGTCGGAAAGGCCTTTCCAATTTGCGCGAACCCACCGAACGCGAGCTCGTCCAGGGCTGCCTGGCCGGGGACCGTCGTTGTCAGGAGCTCCTGTACACGCGGTACGCACGGCGTATGTATGCCGTGTGCCTGCGCTATGCGCGCCACCAACTCGAAGCACAGGACCTGATGCAAGAGGGATTCATCCGGGTCTTCGAGAAGTTGTCGGCGTTCCGCATGGAAGGGTCGTTGGAAGGTTGGATACGCAGGATCATGGTTCATACCGCCATCAATCACTACCGGAAGAAGTCCTTTCAGCAGGAGCGTATCGGCATGGAGCACATGCCTGAATCACCCGTTGAACCCCTTGCGATCGACCGATTGGGGGAACAGGAGCTGATGAGCCTGATCGCCGAACTACCCGACGGATATCGCCACGTGTTCAACCTCTATGCCGTGGAGGGATTCGACCATGCGGAGATCGCCGCAATGCTGGGCTGTGGAGAAAGCACTTCACGCAGCCAACTATCCAAAGCGCGCAGCTACCTGCAAGCGCGCATCAACCGAAAAGAGATCCTGGACCATGCGGGAAAAGCATCCCATTGACGAACGCTTCAAAGGCCTCTACGAGGCCGAGGTAACTCCTCCGAGCGAGGTGCGGGATGCCTTGGCCGGAAGGTTGGGCTGGGACCTTGCGGGTCGTACGACCGGCACTTGGTCTCGGTGGGTCCTCATGGCAGCGGGCGCAGCACTTTTGATCAGCGGCGGCATCTACTTCAGCGGCCGGCGCCCGATGGACCCGACGCCTTCCCGACAGGCCGATCAGGAAAAGACGGTTCGGTCGGATGATGTTGGACGTGCTACTTCCGGGGAGCCGGGATCCTTGCGAACGAATGGTGATCCTCCAACAGAGCGGGCCATGACCGACAACGCCGCTGGAGCGGGAACAAGCAATAGCCTTACGGCAGACCCCCGGGGATCCGGGCAAAAGAACATTCCATCCATGGGCGCAGCGACTCTCACGAGCACCGCGCGCACCGCTGAGGTCGAATTGCGCAGGAGGACCAGCAGCGCAGGGAATGATCAAGCCAACGAAGGTTCTTCGGCACATCGTGCGGGTCATTCTCCATTAGACAGGTCCGATGATATTCCGGCGCTTTCCAGCGCAGCATCAGAGCTGGCCGGGTCGGCGAGCGCCACCTCATCGGGCGCAGCAGCTGAGAGCCGGCTTGGCAGGCTGGTTTTCGATAGCGCGGTGGATGGTATGGAACGGCCTGCCGCACCAGGCAGCATCATCTCCGGGGTCCGCGAAGCACATGCCGGGCACATGGATGCTCGCCCGATCACGATGCACATCAGGCCGGAAGCCGCGATCCGACCTGGACCGACCACTACTTCCTACGTCGTCCCATCTGGTGATTGGTTCATCGGACTCACCATCGGGACCGGGCGCATGACGGGGACCTGGAGGGCACAGGATGAAGACGGCCTGACCAACGCCGAACGCTGGCGCGGTTCAACGCTATGGGGTCTTGACATGGGCCGCGAGTGGCGCTCCGGATGGAGCGTCCGATCGGGGCTGGGCCTCGCGCTGGACCGCAGCACGTTCGCGTGGGACGTGAATGAGGTGGAGCGCTTCACCGACCTGGACACGAGCTGGACAGAAACACTATACAACAACACTCAGGACGTGGTCTACACTTGGAACATCGATACGGTGCAGGTCGAAAGGCCCGGCGCCACGAGCACCGTTCGTGCCAGCAATCAATATGGTGCGATCCGGGTCCCGCTGACCGTTGCATGGTACAGCGATGTACGACGCTGGCGCTTCGGGGCCTTTTCAGGGGTCACCGCATTCCTGACCACCCAGCGTCAGGGAAGTACGTTAGTGCGGACCGCGGATGACGCCGGATCCGAGATCGTGGATCTTGATGATGAACGCGTCGATCGGCGTTTCGGACCGCGAATGAACGCGCACGCAGGCCTTAGCCTGGGATTCCATGTCACCGAGCATATGACCGTCCTCGCAGAACCGATGCTCTCCGTTCCCATCTCAGACCTCGGCCATGCCGGTGCACCATGGATGCGCGGGCATCTCTTCCAATTCCGACTGCAACATGTCCTCGGTGCATCGACCCATTAGGCGCCTCACCTGCGCGATCCTTCTGATCCTGGCTGGAGAAGCTTCGGCACAGCCCCTATGTGATGTCATTCTTCGGCCCGCCTTCCATTACACCGTGGACGGGATGTCCATAAGCCTGGCGGATAGCTCCCGTTCCTTCGGCGTGGGGACAGATGCGCTTTGGACCTTTGGCGATGGCTCCATCGCTTCGACCTCTCCACAACATGAGTTCACGCAGCCGGGTAGCTATACCGTCTGCCTTACCCTGACCGCGACGGAGGGCGAGTTCTGTACCTCCAGCTATTGCCGGGAAGTGGTGGTTCCAGGACAGCCTTGCCCGCCTTCCCAGGACCCTTACTTCGAGTCCGAGCCGTCCGGGACGAATGCGCTGTCGTTCCAGTTCGCGGTCGGAACGACCTTGAGCGGAACTTGGAACTGGGACTTCGGTGACGGTACCACGAGCAGTGACCCCTATCCGTTACATACCTGGGCGCTACCCGGGCCCCATTTCGTGACCTTGACCGACCATGTGGGTGATTGTGTGGCCACCTATGGCAGATGGGTCGAGGTGGATGGCAACGGGTCCACGTGCGGGCCTGGCCTGTTCGTTGACTTCTCCCCGAACGCGACGTCCGATGGTGTGCACTTCGAGCCCAGCATCGTCAGCAGCGGCATCACGGCCTTGCTCGGTATATGGTCGTTCGGGGACGGCACGGTGGATACCGCGTTCGTGACCCATCATCAATTCGCCGAACCTGGCGACTATCAGACCTGTCTACTGGTCGGCGCACTCACACAGGCAGGGTTGGATACCTGCTTCTCCCTGGTTTGCCACACATTCGGGGCGCTACCATTGGTGTCCGTGATCGAAGAGGTCGGATCGAGCCTGTCCGTCTGGCCGAATCCGGTGACCGGTCCACTGCACGTAGCAATGCCCGACCCAGGTCCCGCAGTGATCCGCTTGATCGATACGGTCGGCCGCACCGTATTCGCAGAAAGGCGGGTCATGGGTGCGGTTTCGACGATCCAAATGAACACGGTGGCTCCTGGCCGTTATCTGCTGACGATAGAACACGAGGCTGGTCGGTCGATCGTCCGGATCCAGGTACAGAACTGATCCCAAGGAACGAGGGCGACCTTCGGAAGGGTCGCCCTCGCCAACTAGGGATGTGGAGTCAAGCCCTGGCCTCCTCCGGCTTGGAGCCGAGCAGCTGGTAGTCGCTCAGAACCACCTCAGTGCTGTACCGACGCTCACCCTCCTTCGATTCGTAGGATCGCTGGACCAAACGGCCCTCGACCACAAGGCCACTACCCTTGTGCACGAGGCTGGCCAGTTTCTCCGCCTGCTTGCCCCAGACCACGATGGGATGCCACTGCGTACTGTCCTTCCACTCCCCTTCAGCCGTCTTGTAACGTTCGTTGGTGGCCAACCGGAGTCGCAGCATGGTGTGTCCGTTACCCACATTCTTCAGTTCGGGATCGTTGCCCAGGTTCCCGATCAGCTGCACCTTGTTCTTCATCGTTGTGTTCATGGTCGTTGGTTGGTTTAGTTCGTTGACCGCCGCAAACCTCCAACGCCCACCGGCCGTGATCCGGTCGATCGTCATTTGCAGGCGTTTATAAACACTCGCTGTCGTTTGCTTTACGACATTGGCGGCCTTGC
>JAGQVR010000001.1:28856-43257 GCA_020437875.1 Flavobacteriales bacterium | reverse complement strand
CCACCGCAAGTGCTTTCCTATATTTAGCCGCCTTTGGAACCAAGGCATGAACCACCGCAAGGAAACCGACCGATGAGCCGCACCACGAGCAAGATCCTGGTACCGACAGACTTCACCAAAGTGGCCGATTGTGCCATGAACCATGCGATGACCGTCGCTGGAAAGACCGGTGCACCCGTTCACATCCTGCATGTGGTCGAGAAACAAGCGCACGTTGAGGAGGCCCGCAGGAAGCTCGATCTGGAAGTGGCTCGAGCGAAGAAATGGAACGATCGCGTGATCGTTGAACCGATGGTCCGGGTCGGTTCCATTTATGAGGATATCGGGGATGCGGCAGCCGAGGTCGGCGCCGGCATGATCATCATGGGCACCCATGGCATGCGCGGCATGCAGTTCATCACGGGAAGCCGCGCCCTGCGAGTGATAACAAGCAGTAGTGTGCCTTTCGTGGTCGTACAGGAACGGATGATCAAGGACATCGGGTACCGGAACATCGTAGTCCCGCTGGACCTTCACAAGGAGACGCGCCAGAAACTCACCTTGGTGGCTGAGATGGCGAAGACCTTCGGGAGCAAGGTGCATCTGCTGACACCGAAGGAGGAGGATGAATTCCTTCACAAGCAATTGCTGAACAGCCTCCGCTTCGCCGACCAATACCTTGGTGAGCGTGGGATCGAGCATGTCGCCACCATCTCCAAGGAGGACAGCGGCGATTTCGTAAAGGCTGTGGTGCGGCATGCGGTTGAGATCGATGCCGACCTGATCGCCATCATGAACCTGACCGAAGGGAACATCTTCGGCCTGCTCGGCGTGCCCTACGAACAGGAGATCATAGCCAATGAGGCGCAGATCCCGGTGATGTGCATGAACCCGGTCACCACCGGCGTGGGTGGCGGCTGGACCATGCAGGGCGGATAGGCCCGTTCAAGCGCGCATCCCGATCACCAGGATATCATCCACCTGTTCGTGGATCCCGCGCCAACCGCGGAACGCCTCCTCAAGCATACCGCTCTGGCTCTCCGCCGGGAATCGACTGATCTCGAGCAATAGGTCGCGGAAACGTTTGTAAAGGAACTTCTTACCCCTTGGCCCGCCGAACTGATCGGCATAACCATCGGAGAAGATGTAGACCATGTCCCCCTGTTCGAGGAGGATCCGGTGGTCGGTGAACTCCTGGCCCTCGAGATCGAAGCTGCCGATGGGACGTTTGTCCGGCTGGAAACGCAACACTTCCCCACCGCGCACGACGTAGAGCGGAGAGTTGGCACCAGCGTACTCCAGCACCCGCCGCTCCGGGTCATAGTTACAGAGCGCCATGTCCATACCGTCCCGTACGAGGAACTGCTCCCGGTCCTTGTGAAGTGCTTCGAAAGCGATCTTGTTCAGGACCTTCAGGACCTCCGAGGGGCGGCCAGCCCCCCGCTCCCTGACGGCTTGATTCAGGCCGTTGTGCCCGATCAGGCTCATGAACGCCCCGGGCACGCCGTGCCCGGTACAATCAACGGCGGCGAACGCCACCCGACCATCCACCTGGTCCACCCAGTAGAAATCACCGCTGACGATATCCTTGGGTCGGTAGTACACGAATGACTCGGGCAGCAGCTCCCTGATCCGCTTCCCCGGGGGAAGTATCGAATCCTGTAATCGTTTCGCGTACCGGATACTATCGGTCACGTTCTTGTACAATTCCACCACCCGGCGGCTTTGGCGTTCGACCTCCTCCTTCTGCCGCACCACCTCCTCTGTACGCTCATGCACCTTCTGTTCGAGGACCCTCTCCCGTTGGCCGAGTTCGTCCCGCATCTTCAACAGGGCGTGACCCAACATGTCCTCCTCGCTCAAAGGCTCATATTCAGCACCGAAGTTGCCCGCAGCCACTGCGTGCGAGAAATCGGTGGTCCGGCGAAGTCCATCCACCAATGAGGAGAGCGCTTTGCTCATATCGCCGATCTCATCATTCGTGACCCTGACCCGCGTACGCGGGAACACGCCCCGCCCCAGGCTCAACAACACACTGCGGAGGCGCTGCACTGGTGTGACGATCCCACGCACGATGAAGACCGCCACGACGGCCCCGATGATGACGAGGCCGATCCCCATGTACAGCACGAAGAACTTCAGCGAGTCGAAGCTGCGGATCATGCTCCCCCCGAGGGCCATCCGTTTGCCCTCCTGCATCTCGATCAACCGGTCGAGGTCCGTCAGCACCTTGTTCGTACTCTGGTCGAGCGGTCCGCCCTCCTCTGCTATGTCGTTGCGCTCCATGTGGACGAAGGGGTCGCTATAGCTCTCCAGGGAAGGCAGTAGTTCCTTGATCCTGTCATGGATGCCGAAGACCTCGCGCATCTCAACGGTGATCTGCCCCATGAGCGCCACCTCCTCGTGTTGCCAGCTGGCCATCAAGGTGTCGATCCGGTCCAACAGTTGCGGGAGTTCACGGCCGGTCAGGTCGACCAGGTTGGTCTTCTCGGGTGCATCAGCCCGGCTTTCGAGCAGGGCCCAGTGCTTGATGAGCATGTGGGCGCTCACCGTCAGATTGCGCAGCCGCACCAGCGCATCCACGCTAGGGCTATAGACGTTGTTTATCTCGTCGTTGATGCCACGGCTCCGCTCCAGGGATCGGTTGGTGAGTATCACCACAAGAAGCGCGAAGAAGATGAACAGGCCGAAGCCCATCCCGATCCTCCGTCCGATTGTCAGGCGGAACCTCATCACGCGATCAGCGTTGTTCCTCCGGAGCGATCTCCTCGAACAACTGGCGGAATTTGTCGGAGCTCTCCTGGTCCTGCAGGCTGTAGTAGATCCCCTCAAGCCCAAGCAGGGTCTCCCGCCGGGTGGGGTTCATGTCGTGCGCCTTCAACATGTAGGGCAGTGCCAGCTGGAAATACTCCCGGCTCGCCTCCTGTACCTGCATGATGGTGGGTATCTCATCCTCGGCACCGATCCTGCGGATATTGAAGACCCCGCGGTTGTAGTAGAGCGTGGAGAGGTTATAGTTGGCACCGTAATTCTCCGGGTCGATGGAGAGTACATGCTCATACGCGTCCACGGCCCGGTCGAACATGTCGGTATCCTCGCGTTGCGCTGTGAACCGCTTGGTATAGACCGTGCCCAGTGCATTGGTGAACTCCACCTCCTTCGCGCGCAGGTCAGCCGTACTGTCCAGCGCCAGGGTGGCTTCCTTGTACTTCCCGAAAACGGCGATGGCGCGTTGATCCTTCATTTCCGTCAGCGCACGGGCGGCATCATTGAAGTACGACTTGGCCAGGTAGTCGTAGGCCTGGGTCGCGTTCTCCTTGTACGTCCCGGCGTCATCGAGCGTGAGGCAGCGCTGCAGGCTGGTGATGGCCACGGCGCGGAAGGCATCACCCTGTGCCGTATCGGTTGCGGCCTTGAACGCATCCTTGTAAATGAAGCCGCGCAGGAGCCACGCCTCGGCGTTCGCCTCATGTTCCGGGGAGGCCACCGCTTGATCGACCAGGTCCTTCGCCTCGAGCAGGCCCCCCCCCTGGTACTTGCGCAGAGCTTCAACCAGGGGATCACCCTGGGCATGCACCATGCCGACGGCCAGGAACGCGAGGAGCAGGATATGTGCGAAGCGCTTCATTCCTCTACGCGATGTGCGAGGTTCTTCAGGGTGAGTCCGACGACCAGGCCATGTTTCTGGGCGTTCACGAGGCTCATCTCGTACTTGAGCAGGTTGTCGACCTTCACGAAGTTCACCACCGCCCCATCCTCCAGGGCGCCCGTGTATTCGGTCACGACAAGGGTGGGCTTGCCACTCATGCGCTTGTAGATCTCCGGCAAAAGGCTGAGATCACTACGCCCGACGAAGAGCATATGACAGCGCTCCACTTCCGCGGAACGGGGAAGCTTGCGCACTTCGATGGGTTGTTTACCGATGGTGCGAGTAGAGTATTGTTTGATCAGTTCCTGATAGAGGTTGGCACTACCCATCACCCCGATGACGAAATTGCCGCTCCGCATGTCGGCATCCTTCCACTCCACCAGCTTGGCGATGTTGTACAGGTAGTTGGCCTGCAGGATGGCGGTGGTGTCCTTTTCCGCCTCCCGGGGCTGTTGGGGAACGGCCGCGAAAAGGAAGAAGGGGGTGAGGAACAGGATGCGGAAGGACCGGGTGGCGGTCATCGACCGGGGCGTAATTTTGACGCCCCACCTTGCTGATCCCGTGCCGAACTTCACCAACACGCGGCAAAGTAGGCGGATGCGCCTCCTACGCTGGTCAGTGCTTTTATGCATATGTCAACAACCAACTGTTGACGTATCCGCACAATCCGCGCGGGAGCGGGCGTTCGATGCGGCCGCTTCGGTAAGCGAACGCGGCTATGAATGGCTCGCCTGGAGCACCGCCCGTATCGGGCACCGGCTCACCGGCAGCGATCAAGGACGAAAGGCGGAATGGCTGGCCGATAGCCTGTTCCGGGCGGGCGGACTGGACACGGTGTACTTCGAGCCCTTCGAAGCCCAGGCTTGGAGCCGTGGGACCGTCGCGCTGACCGTTGGCGACGCGGACGGATACGTGCACCTGCCTTGTGTGGCCCTCGCCAATACCCCGTTGTCCTGCACCACCGATGCTCCCATCGTCGATGCTGGCAACGGGCTGCCGGAGGATCTCGACCGCTTGGGGTCGACGACCATCGGCGCCACACTCCTTATCAACCTCGGACTGGTGGCGGCTTCGGAAGGCACGGCGAACCTGCACCGGAGCGAGAAAGCGGCTCTTGCCATGTCGCATGGCGCGGCAGCGATCCTCTTCGTGAACCAGGTGGTCGGCGGTGTGGTGTTGACGGGCACGGCCTCCGTCGATGGCTCACTGATCCCCATACCAGCTGCATGCCTTTCAACAGAGGATGGCACGCGCTTGCGTGAGCGAATGTCACGGGGCGAAGCGCTCACGGCACGGCTGACCAAGAGGAACAAAAGCGAGATGGTGACGGCGCGCAATGTCATCGGGGAGATCCACGGCAAAGACCACCCGGAGGAGATCATCCTGGTCGGTGGTCATCTGGACAGCTGGGACCTGGCCACGGGCGCCACCGACAATGGACTTGGTTCATTCTCCATCCTCGACCTCGCGCGGTTGATGGCGAGCATGCCTTTCCGACCCCAGCGCACGGTCCGGTTCGTGTTGTTCATGGGTGAGGAACAGGGCCTGCTGGGATCCACCGCACTGGCGGATCGCTACCAGGAGAATGGCACGCTGGAACGCATCTCGTGCATGATCAACCTGGACATGAGCGGGAATCCACAGGGCTTCGGTGTCGGTGGACCATCGGGATGGCGCATGGTCATTCAGGATGCCTGTGATCGCATCCATCGGCTCGACACGGCAGCGTTCGAGGGCCGGACGAGCGAGGAGGTCTGGTTACATAGTGATCACGAACCCTTCCTTTTGCGAGGCGTTCCGGTGATCTACCCGCTCAGCGACCTCGGCAAGAACGTCTATGGCTGCTACCACAGCAGCTGCGACGACATCCATCTGGTGGAGCCGTCTGCGATGACCAACAATGTCCGTTTCGTTGGCGCGCTGGTCTACGAACTGGCCGCTGCAAGCCGGTTACCCGGACACTTCACGGAAGAGGGGCTCAAGACCCGCCTGATAAGTGAAGGCCTGGAGCAGTCTTTGCGGATCGGTGGGGTCTGGCCCTGGGAGTGAATGATCAAGCCCCCCTTTCCGGAGCGGCAGCGCTCATTCCCTGCAGGTCCCGATCGAACAGATAAAGACCGCCCTTGTCATTTCCGATGAGGTTCAGCTTGTCGATCAACGTGCGGGCCAGCGCCTCCTCTTCGATCTGTTCGCTCACATACCACTGCATGAAGTTGTGCGTGGTGTAGTCCTTCTCCTTCAAGCAGGTGTCCACCACGCCGTTGATCTCCTGGGTCACCTTCGTCTCATGATGGAGCAGGGCCTGGAAGATATCGGTGATGCTCTTGAAGTTGGTGCCCGGCTGCTTCAACGCGGGGATCACCGCCTTTCCGCCGCGCTCGTTGATGAACTTCACGAGCTTGAGCATATGCATCCGCTCCTCGTCACTGTGCTTGTACAGGAAGGCAGCGGTTCCGCTGAGGCCCTGGTTCTCGGCCCATGAGGCCATCGCGAGGTAGGCCTGGCTGCTAGCTGCTTCAATGGCCACCTGGCCGTTCAGCGCGGCTTCGATCTTCTTGCTAAGCATGGTCGTTCCCGACTAACGGGTCTTGATTGGGTGAGGACCAAAGGTAAGAACCACCCCCTCGGCCCCTCAGCGCTTGTTGAAGCCGTTCATCGCTTGGTCGACACCGAGCAACCCGAACTGCAATATCGCCTTCCCCGCCAGCTCGATGCGTTCGGCAAGCGTGGTACGTTCCGTCTCACTCCAGGCGCCCAGGACATACTCGCTCTGTCGACCCCGGGTGAAATCACTTCCGATACCGAACCGCAGGCGCGGGAAGGCCTCCGAGCCGAGGATCCCGATGATGCTGGTAAGTCCATTGTGTCCACCTGCGCCACCGCCCGGCTTGATCCGGATCGCTCCGAATGGCAGGGCCAGGTCATCCGTGATCACGAGCAACCGGTCCACGGGTATGTTCTCTTGTTCCATCCAATAACGCACCGCCTTGCCACTGAGGTTCATGAAGGTGCTCGGCTTGATCAGGATGAACGTGCGGCCCTTGTGGCGTAGCTCGGCCCGGTCGCCATAACGCTCCGTCGTAAAGCGCACCTCGGCCCGGTCGGCAAGATGTTCCAGCACCTTGAAGCCGATGTTGTGCCGGGTGTCCGCGTACTCCGGTCCGGGATTGCCGAGTCCGACGATCAGGTACTTCATGGGGCGCTACAAAAGAACAGGGCCTCCGCGGATCGCGGAGGCCCCTTCTTGTTCAATTGAAAGTGGCGAAGGTCACTTCTTGGCCTCGGCCTTCTTGGCATCCGCTGCAGGGGTGGCCGCTGCTGCTGCTGCTGCCTCCTCCTGCTTCTTGGCCATCTTCACGGCCACCACGACATCATCCTCTTTCTCCAGGACGGTAAGCCCCTCGAAGCTCAGGTCGCTCACGTGAATGCTCTTGTTGATGTCCAGATCAGCGATGTTCAGCTCGAGATGACCGGGGATCTTTGCCGGCAGGCCACTAACGCGCACCTTGCGCAGGTTCTGGCTCAATTTGCCACCCTTCCTCACGCCGATGGCCTGTCCCACCAGGCGCAGGGTGAGGTCTGCAGCGGCTTCCTCATTCTCATTCAGTTCCACGAAATCCACGTGCAGGATCTCGTCGGTCACGGGGTGGAACTGCTTGTCCTTCACCATGGCCAGGACCTTCTTGCCACCCATCTCGATCTCAACACCGTTGAGCTCAGGGGTGAAGATCACTTTCTTGAGGGCAGCGCCATCAACACTGAAGTGAAGGGTGTTCTCACCACCATAGAGCACGCAGGGCACCTGTTTGGTGCGGCGCAATTGGGCGGCGTACTTGGAGCCGAGGTCTGTGCGGGGGGTTCCGGAAAGGGCGATGGTGTTCATGGCCGTGTTGTTATGCTACGATGAAATGACTACTGATGCTCTCGTGGCTCTGTACGCGTTTGATCACGTCGCCGAAAAGGCTGGCCACCGTGAGCTGTTTGATCTTGTTGGTCACCTTCAACCTCTCCTGATCCAGTGGGATGGTGTCCGTGACGATGAGTTCCGCAAGGGCGCTGCGTTCGATACGCTCATAGGCATCCCCGCTCAGGACCGCATGGGTGCAGACCGCTCGCACGCTGATGGCACCCTGCTCCATCATCATATCAGCGGCCTTGGTGAGGGTGCCGGCGGTATCGCACATGTCGTCCACCAGCACCACGTTCTTGTCCTTCACATCTCCGATCACGGTCATGCTCTCGATCCGATTGGCGACTTTCCGCTGCTTGTAGCAGATGGCCATATCACAACCCAGATGTTTGGCGTAAGCGTTCGCCCGCTTGGTGCCTCCCGTGTCAGGAGCCGCCATGACCAGTTCGGGCAGTTCGAGCCCCTTGATGTAGGGCAGGAAGATGCTACTGGCGAAGAGGTGGTCCACCGGCACCTCGAAGAAGCCCTGGATCTGATCGGCATGGAGGTCCATGGTCATGATCCGGTCCACGCCGGCCGCCGTGAGCATGTTCGCCACGAGCTTCGCACCGATGGACACACGGGGCTTGTCCTTCCGGTCCTGTCGGGCGAATCCGAAGTACGGCATCACAGCGACGATGCGCTTGGCGCTCGCCCGCTTGGCCGCATCCACCATCAGCAACAGCTCGAACAGGTTGTCGCTCGGCGGAAAGGTGCTCTGCACCACGAAGACCAACTGGCCACGGACGGTCTCCTCGAAACTGGGCTGGAATTCCCCGTCACTGAACCGGCTCACCGTGACCTCGCCCAAGCGCTCGCCATTGCTGGCAGCGATCTTCTCGGCCAGGTACCGGGTGGCGGTACCACTGAAGATCTTGGCGCTCTCCTGCATGACGGACCTCTCAAAAGGGCTGCAAATGTAGTGAACTTCTGGTGGTTATCAACACCTGTTGGTGGGACTCTTTTACACATGAGTATCAACGGGATACCAACACCGGCCGCGGCTAACTTTCGGCCGTCGGCCCAAGCCCGACCCGCTAACCCATCTTGAGCCGACGTTCCCCCTCCACCGACCCCTTCATTCAACACGTTCTAGCCGCCGTCCGGTCTGCGGGTCATGCCGGGATAACCAGCCAGCAACTCGCTTTGCAGCTGGGTATCAGGGATAAAGGTCAGCGGTACCGGATCTTTGATGCCATTGATGCATTGCTCGATGAGGGCCGCATCGAGAGCGGCAAGAAGGGGCGCTACACCGTCACCGGCGGCAAGGACTCGGCGGAAGGGACGATAGACATCATCTCCAGCGGGGCGGGTTACGTCCGGCTGGCCTCGGGCGAAGAAGATGTGTATGTGCAGCAACGTGATATCGGGACCGCACTACATGGCGATACCGTTGCGATCAAGCTGGTCGGTGGGCGTGGCTCCCGGCTCGAGGGCAAGGTCCTCAAGGTCCTGAGGCGCCGGAGGCTGGAGTTCGTCGGAACGGTCCACAAGCGCCAGGGTCGTATGATCCTTGTGGCCGATGATCAGCGCGTACAACGCCCCTTCGTGATCCCGGCCACCGAGGTGAATGGAGCGGTCGAGGACGATAAGGCGATCATTGAGTTGGGTGAATGGAAGGATGCCCGCGATGAGCCAAGGGGAAAGGTGCTGCGCGTGCTTGGCAAAGCTGGTGTGCACAATGTGGAGATGCACGCCATCCTCGCGGAATTCGGTCTACCCCTCGAATTCCCCGAGAGCGTGCTCAAGGCGGCGGAAGAGATCCGGAACGGCGCCACGAACACCGAGATCGCCCGGAGACGGGACATGCGCGAGGTGCCCACCATCACCATCGATCCGGACGATGCGAAGGACCTCGATGATGCGCTGAGCGTCCGGAAGCTCGACAATGGCAACTGGGAGATCGGGGTGCACATCGCCGATGTGAGCCATTACGTCACTCCGGGCAGCGTGCTGGACATGGAGGCCGCAAGCCGTGCCACCAGCGTGTACCTCGTGGACCGCGTTGTGCCCATGCTGCCCGAGAAGCTCAGTAACGATCTGTGCTCATTGCATGCGGACTCCGACAAGCTGAGCTTCAGCGCGATATTCGAGTTGGACGACCAGGCGCGCCTCCACGAGGAGTGGTTCGGGCGCACGGTGATGCGTTCAAGGCGTCGATTCGCTTACCAGGAGGCCCAGGCGATAATCGATGGTAAGGGGGAAGGGACCCACCAGGAGGAGGTGCTCCTGCTGCACCGCCTCGCGCAGGTGCTTCGGAAGGAGCGCATCGCCAATGGCGCATTGGAGATCGGCGGCAATGAGGTGAAGTTCAAGCTGGATAAGGACGGGAAGCCGCTCGGCGTGTACGAGAAGGTGATGGGGCCTGCCAACTGGCTGATCGAGGAGTTCATGCTCCTCGCCAACAAACGCGTGGCCACATGGGTGAACAAGCGTCCTGCCGGAAAGTCGGGTCGGCACGAGCAGACGCGTCCGATGGTATACCGCATCCATGATCAACCCGATCCGGAGAAGATCGATCAGCTCCGCGCCCTCGCAAAGAGCTTCGGCCATACGCTACGTCATGCGGATATGAACGACCTGCCACATGCGATCAATGACCTGCTGAACGACGTGAAGGGCACCGAAGAGGAGAACATCATCAAGCAGGTGGCCATCCGCAGCATGGCAAAGGCCGTCTACAGCACCGAGAACATCGGACACTACGGCCTCGCCTTTGAGAACTACACGCATTTCACCTCCCCCATCCGCCGCTACCCCGACCTGCTCGTACACCGGGCCATGGCGCACTACCTGGCGGGTGGTGATGCGCTGGATCGTGAGGAGCTCGAGCTGAGCTGCGCGCACAGCTCGCGGATGGAGAAGCAGGCGAGTGATGCGGAACGTGCCAGCATCCGATACAAGCAGGCCGAATACATGCTCGCGCGCATCGGTCAGTCCTTCGAGGGCATCGTGAGCGGCCTCACCTCCTGGGGCGTGTACGTGGAGTTGAGGGAGAACAAATGTGAAGGCCTCATCGGCCTTCGCGACATTCCCGGCGATGTCTTCCGCTTCGATAAAGAGCGCTACATGGTCGTGGGCCAGCGCACCGGCCGCAAGTTCCGGTTGGGTGATGAGCTCGAGGTGATGATCAAGGCCGTGGACATGGACCGACGCGTGGTGGACTTCAGCCTGGTCGGGGGTTCCGCAGCTCCGGTGACCACCTCCGGCAAGTTCCAGCGCGGCTCCATCGCCCCGCGGAAGGCCAGCAGCAAGGGCAGAAAGCCCAGGCAGGCACCGAAGCCGAAGAAGGGGAAGAAACGGCGTTAGACGAGGTTCAGCCTCTTCGCCAGGTCATCCTTGTAGCTGCCCCCGATCGGGATCACCTTCTTGTCGTTCTCCAGGATCAGGTTGGGCTGCTCGATGGCCACGATCTTGTCGAGCCGTACGATGAAGCTGCGGTGCACACGGATGAAATCGGCCTCAGGCAGTTTCGCCTCGATGTCCTTCATCGTGCTGTGGACGGTGTAACGTGTGTTCAGCGTATTGATCACCACGTAGTCCTTCAACGCCTCGATGAAGTAGATGTCGCTGGTCTTGAGCTTCACCAGGCGGCTGTTGCTCTTCACGAACATGATATCGCGACCACCGGTGGCCTCCTTGTTCTCCACCAAGCTGTAGAGCAGGTCCCGCTCCTTCAGCACTTCGGTCTCCTTTTTATGCTTGTAGAGCGCCATTTCGATCGACGTGTGGATGTCGATCTCCTTGAACGGCTTGATGATGTAGCCATAGGGCTGGGTGACCTTGGCTTTCGCAAGGGTGCTCTCATCGGCATAGGCCGTGAGGAAGATCACCGGGATGTTGGTCTCCTTCCGGATGGCATCGGCCGCCTCTATCCCGTTCATCTCGCCCTTCAGCATGATGTCCATGAGGATGATGTCCGGGTGGTGCTCCAAAGCGAGGCTCACCGCGGCCTCGCCGTTGTTCGCGGCACCGACCACGTTGTAACCCAGCTTCTTCAAACTGTGCTGGATATCCTTGCTAACGATGCTCTCGTCCTCGACCACGAGGACATTCGTCTGCGCCATGTTCCTATCGATAACGTTCAAAAGTAAGCAAATACGCCACTCCCGCGCCAGCCTTCACCTCGAGCTTCCCGTCCAGTTGACCAACAAGGGTGCGCACCAGTTCCAGGCCCAGGTTGCCGTCATTCTTGGTACTGAAGCCCTCCGGGAGGCCCACCCCATCATCAGCCACTGAAATGGACACCGTATCGCCCTCAAGGTTCAATCCGATGAGCACGGTCCCGCTCCTGCCGTCCGGATACGCATGTTTGAAGGCATTACTGATGAGCTCATTGAGGATGAGGCCACAAGGGATCGCCTGATCCAGCACAAGCTCCACCCGTTTCAAGTCCCGCTCCAGGCTGATGTTGCCCGTGATACTGTAGCTCATCACCAGGTTGCGGCTCAGGCCATCGATATAGGTGGCCATGTCGATGGAACTGAAGTCCTTGTTCTGGTACAAGCTCTCATGGATGAAGGACATGCTCCGTATCCGGTCGCGGCTCACCCGCAACAGTTCAAGGATCCGGGCGTCACCGTCCACATGCGCCGTCTGGAGGCTGAGTATGCTGCTGATCACCTGCAGGTTGTTCTTGACCCGGTGATGCACCTCCTTCAACAGGACCTCCTTCTCGTTCAGGCTTTGGCGTAGCTTGAACTCAGCCTCCTTGCGGTCCGTGATACCGTACGCCATGCAGGAGATCTCCTTAACTCCCTTCTCACCCGCGATCGGGTTCAAGAAGCACTCCACCCAGATGGAGCGTCCTTCATCACCCCATAGTTCCACCTCGAATTGTTGTGGTCCACCCTTCCGGGCGGCCTTGAACTGCGCGATGGCCGGTTCGGCGGCACCATTGGCCACACGTTCCCGCATCGTTTCAATGAAGTCCTCCCCTTCCTCGAAATGGATGCCCAATCGACGTTCCGTCGTGCGTTGGAAATGACCATTGAAGGAAGTGATACGGAAATCCTTGTCCAGCGTCCAGATCATGACGTTGGCGGCGTTCTCGAATATGGCCTTGATCCGCGCGGCCTGGTGACGCACAAGATCCTCGGCTTCCTTCTGCTCGGTGATCTCATGCCCCACCCCGAGCACCTCGGTCACACGACCATCAACGCCGAATACGGGACTCAGGAAGATCTCATTGCACACCCGCAGGCCCTTCTGGTCGGTCAGGTCCGTTTCGAAACGCATCGGCCTTCCGGCAAAGGCCTGGTGATACTTCTTCTCCCAGAGTGCATGGTATTCCGGTGATGCGAACAAGGCCCTTGGACGCTCGGGGTCAAGGTTGACCTCGGGCCTTCGGCCATGCAGACGCTCGATCATATCCCCATAACCGCGGTTATAGGAGGTGAGTTTGATGTTCGGATCGACCGTCCAGAACATGTGTTCGCTGCTCTCGAACAAGGCGCGCAACTTGGCCTCATGCGCCTCCACCTTGGCTTGGGCCGCTTGGACGTTCGTCAGGTCGGTGAAAATGCTGCGGGTGGCCACAGGCCTGCCATCCACGGTCCGCAGGTTGGTGGTGCCTTCCACATGTACTTCCTGGCCATCCTTCCCTATGAAAACGGTCCTAAGCCTGTCCACCTGTTCTCCAGCGACAACGCTGGCATGGCGTTCCATGAAGGTCCGCAGGTGGTCCGGATGAACGATGTCCTCCAGCGTCAAACCCGCGATCTCCGCATCGGTCCCGTATCCCAATGCACTCTTCCAGGCCTGGTTCACATATTCGAGGCGACCGTCGGGATCCACGCTCTGTATCAGGTCGGTGGCGTTCTCGAAGAGATCGCGATAACGTTCCTCGCTTGCCTGCAGCGCCTCCCGGTCGCGTTTCATGCGCGTGATGTCCCGTGAAACGCCCATGGCTCCAAGGAACTGTCCATCCTCATCGAAGAGCCTGGACGCAGCAAGGAACGTATTGAAGACCTCCCCTTCCTTGGTGACGTTCTTGATCTCCCCGGTGAAAGCACCGTAGGTGTTGAGCTCATGCTGTATCCTGGCGTATTCTGTGGGGTCCACATAGAGCATGTTCGTGCTCATGCCGATCACCTCCCCGGCCTCGTAGCCGAAACGCATCTGCGCGGCTGGATTGAACTCGGTGATCCGACCTTCGGGATCGGCCGCCATGATCATATCAAGGGAGCTCTCCACCAGACTGCGGGCGAATTGTCGCGACCGCCGGAGTGCGTCCTGGGTGCGTCGGTGCTCCTCGATCTCCATGCGCAGGACCTGATTCACCTCCTCGGCCATCTGTACCCGTAACCGTTCCTTCACCAGGTTCTGTCTGGCTTGTTCGTCCTGCAGGGTCAGCTGCACGGCGGACGATCCCTCGAACCAGGCCTCCGTCGCGAACAATCCCACCTCCTTCGACCTGTCAGAAGCCAGTCGAACGACCAACGGGTCGGCGTTCTGCTCCCTTCCGGTCGCGGCGATCAGAGAAAGGACCGAAGGCCCGGCATCCTTTTCGAAGAGGTCCTCCACCCTCCGGCCGATCAATGCCTGACCGGTTAGCTGCTGCGCGGCCGGGTTCGCATATCGTACAAGCCTGTCCTTGACGACGATGACACCGTCGCGCATGTGCTCCACGAGGCTCCGATAGCTCGAGGTGAGCGTGGCCTGTTCGAGCTCCGACTGCTTGATCGCGGTGATATCGATCAAGGTCCCTTGGATGGTGGCCATTCCGGTCTCCGATCCATCCAGGAAGATGTTCTCCAACACCTGGACCGGCCGGCCGTTGCGATGCTTTAGGGTCAGTTCGAAGTTGATCAGCTGTTTCTCAT
>JAGQVR010000001.1:21792-28757 GCA_020437875.1 Flavobacteriales bacterium | reverse complement strand
ATTGCATTCCAGGAACCGACCATCGAGGGTTGTGCGGAACACGCCCGCAAGATTCCTACCCACCAATTGGTCATACAGGCGCCTCAGGTCAGCGTAGGCCTTGCCAAGGTCGTCCTTCTCGCTCAACGGCACATCCGGCAACTGCTCACCATGCATGGCACGAACTTACAGAAGGTCCTTCTGGCCGCGGATCAAGGGGTCACCTCCTCCAGCCGGTAGGGAGCCGGGATGCGCTCCCCATCGATCTTGACCTCCACACCATCCTTGTACTTCACCACGGTCACTGGTTGACCGAACTCACTGTAATGGGTGAAGTCCCCTTGTTCCGCTCCGAGATGGTATCGCCCTTCCAGCCTCAATTGACCGTTCGGATACCACCATTTATGCTTGCCGTTCGCATCACCGTTGACGAACGAACCAACGAAATGTCGCTTCCCGTTCTCGTACGTATGCACCCACTCCCCATCCTTGAGCCCATCCTTGTATCGGCCCACCTCCTGGTGGTCACCCACCTTGTAGAACCACTTGCCATCCTTGAGCCCATCGATGTATTCCCCCTGTACGATGACGACCCCGGTGGTATCGTACTCCACGGACGCCCCATCCTCCTTTCCCTTCCGGTAGAGTTCCTCCCGATGCCTGCTCCCGTTATCATGGAACCAGACCCAAGTCCCTTGGGGTAGTCCATTCTGGTATTTCCCCTTCTGCTCGATGGTCCCGTTCCGATGAAAGAAGTTCCACTCCCCATCCCGTCGGCCGTTCCTGTAGGTCCCCGCCGCCCGCTTCTCCCCGGTCGCATAGTACTCGGTCCATTCGCCTTCCATGGCGCCCACATCGTTCACGGCCCCTTCGCTGATGAGCTGATCGCCAGCATAGATGCTTGCAGATGTCGCGTCTCCCTTCTCGTCGAAAAACCTGAATAACCCCTCTTTCCGTCCAGCCTTGGAATAGCTGCCCAAACTGGCCACCTTCCCGTTCGCGTGGTAGGTCCGTTTGATGTCCAGCATCTGAGCCTTGGAAGCCTGTTCATCCATCACCCCGTTATCGTACTTCACCATATCCCTCAATCCACCCTGCGCATCATACTCCTTGAATATCCCCTGTTCCTGGCCGTCCACATATACCCCTTCCCGCTTAACCTTCCCGTTCGTATGGAACTCCTTCCATGGACCCTGTCTCAGGCCCATCTCGTCGATCCGGTTGATATCCTCCCGTTTCCTTAGAAGACCAGCTCCGTATTGAAGAAGCGCTACTATCCGACCATCCTCTCCATACTCGTATCCACGCCCCTCCTCCTTTCCGCCAACGAAGGGGACCTCCTTGTGCAGGTTGCCATTGGCCTGGTAGTAACGGACGGTCCCTTCCCGCAGGTCATCCACGAAAGTCTCCTCCACCAGGACCGACCCGGTGGTGTCGTACTTCACGGCAGGACCGTTCTTACGATCGGCCATGTAGGTACTGGTGCTGGCGAGGCGACCCTTCTCATCGTAGAACTTCCACACGCCATCCAACAATAGATCCTTTCGACCGCCTTCGCTTCGTAGCGTTCCTGACTCGTAGAACGTGCGCCAATGACCTTCCGGCTTGCCGTTCACCAGCATCCCTTCGCTGGCCACCCGGCCGTTCGGGTGGTAGTATCGATGCAGACTATCCGTTTGCGCCTGCGCAGCTCCCATGCACACCAGGACCACCACCATCATCCCCGTTCTCCACAGGCTCTTCATGTATTCTCTTTTATCCTTTAAAAGGATGATGTAATAGTATGGGCCGTTGGATCTGTTGACGATCGGGGGAATGCGAGCTTGCACGGATCGGTTATCAAAATTAGCGCACGGTGGATGAACGATCCAACGCGTATCAGGATGCGGGACCGACTTAGATACCAACGGGATGTTCTCGTCAATGAACGATCGTTGATCGTACCTCGTGCGATGGATCGTGGATAAGATGGTGCACCGTCGAGGTCCTGTGATCGTGGGGAACAAGTGCAGATCGATCGACAAGTAGTTTTGGTGGGACGGGGCTTTCGATTAAGGCAGAAAGTCAGCCGGATCTTTCCGGAATGTTACCCCCGGATATCCACGTTATTCCCAGCGATCCCACGATCCGATCGTCAGATCCCGTAGCGGATATCTTTGTGACATAGACCTGTTCACCCATGCATATCTTGATCGGCAGTGACCATGCGGGCTTCGACCTGAAGCATCAGTTGAAGGACCATCTGCGTGCCCTTGGGCACGAGGTGACTGATAAGGGTACCCATGTGAAGGATAGCGTGGACTATCCCGACTATGCGCATGCGGTCGCAACAGGTGTCCAAGGTGCACCCGGAGAATTGGGGATCCTCATCTGTGGCAGCGGTAACGGAGTGAATATCAGTGCCAACCGGCACAAAGGAGTTCGAGCTGCGCTGGCGTGGAACCCCGAGGTTGCCCGATTGGCCCGGGAGCACAACAATGCCAACGTATTGTCGCTTCCGGCACGGTTCATCACCACGGAAGCAGCGATGGACATCGTGGACGCGTTCCTTGCCGGTAAGTTCGAAGGTGGCCGGCATCAGCGCCGGGTGGAGAAGATCGAACCAGCGAGCGCATGAGTCTCCGCTTCATTCTCGGCGCCGGCATCATGTTCGCTGGTCAGATCCCGTTGGCGCTTCATGCTCAGGTGGATAGTGTGGCAATGCGTTTTGCCGCAACGATCACCAAGGAGGATCTGATGGAACACCTCCGGATCATCGCCAGCGACTCCTTCCTTGGGAGGGATACGGGTAAGGAAGGCCAGAAAATGGCAGCCAACTACCTGAAGGAACAGTTCATTGAAGCAGGTATCCCACCGGTCGATGCACCGGATCCGAACAGTATCGTGGATGGGTATTTCCAGCCATTTGATGTCATAGAGCGTCGGTCGGGGACCATATCCATTCTGCAGGAAGGGGACACGTTCAGGTACGGGAAGGAGCTCTTCTACTTCCAGGAGCAATTGACGGAGAGCCGATCGATCGACCAACTGACCTATCTACCCGCGAACGCGAAGGTGGAACCCGGAGCATTGACCGGCAGGACGATCCTGCTGGATGCGCATCAGTTCGGTGAGGGCCCTGCAGCCCTGGGAGCCATACGCACCCGGATGGAACAGTTGCGGACGGCCGGCGCAGGAACGGTCCTCGTGGGTATGGAGGGGCTTCCTGAATTGATGAAGCATATGCACCTGAGCGGTTCGCACATGCGGTTGGCTGAACAAGAACCACGCGCACCAGGCGCCCAAGGCGCACAAATGATCATGGTGGATGCACCCGTTATGGACCAGCTCCTGGGACGGACCTCATTTGATAAGCTGGGACGGAAGAAGAAGTCCAGGACCGTACCTGTTGGATTCGATCTGCAGGTGGAGACGACGGAGCAAAGATTGACCGCGGAGAACGTCCTTGCCTTCATTGAGGGAACGGACAGGAAAGATGAGGTCCTCGTGCTGACGGCGCACTACGATCATATCGGGGTTCAGGGAGGGGTGGTCTACAACGGAGCGGATGATGACGGGACTGGCACCGTGGCCATGATAGGGATCGCACAGGCCTTCGCCCGGGCGAAAGCGGCCGGACACGGTCCTCGGCGTAGTGTATTGGTGATGCCCGTTAGCGGGGAGGAGAAGGGTTTGTTGGGTTCGCGCTACTACAGCGATCATCCGGTGTTCCCATTAGCCAACACCGTCGCCGACATCAACATCGACATGATCGGTCGCCGGGATAGTGCACATGCCACGGCGGAACCGTACGTGTATGTGATCGGCAGCGATAGGTTGAGCACCGATCTACATGAAGTGAACGAGCGGGCGAATACCACATACACACAGCTGGTCCTTGACTACACGTTCAATGCCCATGACGACCCGAACCGCTTCTATTACCGGAGCGATCACTACAACTTCGCTCGGAAGGGTGTACCGAGCGTCTTCTTTTTCAGTGGGGTGCATGAGGACTATCACCAGCCCGGCGACGACGTTGAGAAGATCGAACCGGAACTACTGCACCAGCGGACCTTGCTCGCCTTTCACACCGCTTGGATCCTGGCCAACCAGGAGAAGCGCATCGAGGTGGACAAGCCACTTAAGCCCTAGGGGCTCAAGCTGGTTCAGGGACGGGTTCGGACAGTAATTGCTCCACGAAGTGGTGGAGATTGCGCTTGTAAGCCTCGAAATGCTTGCCCGTGCTCGGTCCGTAGAATCCCGTGCGGATACGGCGGACCTTGCCAGAGCGGTCCACGAAGATGCAGGTGGGGTAACTCATCACATGGTCCAGAAAAGGCAGCTTGGCCGCAGCCTGTTCCTTGGAAGCCATCCCGGCATAGACAATGGGATAAGGGATCCCCAGGGTGGCCCTGAAGCGCTTGAGGGCTTCGACGGCCTGACGCTCTTCCGCGTATTTCTCGAAGGCGATAGCGATCACATCGAGGCCCTGGTCCGCATATTCTTCATGGAGGTTCTTCAACAGGATGGTCTCATCCACACAGTTCGGGCACCAGCTACCCATCACCTGCAACATCAGCACCTTGTTCTTGAATCGAGGATCGTGTGGTGAGACCACACGGCCGTCCAGATCCGGGAAGCTGAAGTCGGCCATGTCGTAGCCCTCCTTTAGGAAGGTGAGCGAATCGGGGTTCCGAAGTTGGTAGTTCGGGTTCCGGACTCCGATCCACGGTTCCTTCCAGTGGATGCCGCTCCGGAAGCGTCCCACGATGCTATCGCCACGGAGTTCCGCGTGGAAAAGGAAAGCGTGAGAGCCATCGAAACAGGATAGCTGGAGCGTATCACCATGAACAGCACCCTCCAGGAAGCGGTAATCCCCCGTCTCGGTCACGAAGGTCCCAGTAGCCGATCCTTCCGGCCCCTGTTCAAATATGCCGATCGCATTGTAGCCCTCATCCGTCCCCGGGCTGAAGTGGGTCTCCCAAGTGCCCGCGAATCGTCCGGAGCCACTGGAGGGGCCAAGGAAGCGATGCGCTTGGCCGGCCCGTGCAACGAACGGGATCCTGTGATCCGGTCCCTTGAGATGGTTGTGCCAATCGCCCGTTATCAGGCTGTCGCTCTGAATAAGGCCCCGGAATTCGGAGTCGAAGAGCGGCATGCGCATCACGAAGCTGTCGCCATACACCTCGATATCCTTCACCCTGATCGACTCGGAAGCGTTATGGATCAATGCCATCCACGTCGAATCATCGGCGCGCTCAAGATGGAATTGGAAGGGCAGCGCCTCCCCCTCCAGGTCCAGTTCCATGCGCCAGACCCCGGTCTGTGGGGTGACGTTCCGCTCGGTGTGCTGCGCACAACCCGATAATACCGCGACCATGAACGCGGCCAACCAACGAATGACCATGATGCCCCGCGAATATATCCGGCTCATTCCGGCGACGAAGGGCGTCCGGTGAATTTCCCTTTAGATCCGACCTAGAGATCGAATTTGATCCCTTGCGCCAGCGGCAATGTGCTGCCGTAATTGATGGTGTTCGTCTGGCGACGCATATATGCTTTCCATGCGTCACTACCACTTTCCCGGCCGCCACCGGTCTCCTTCTCCCCCCCAAAGGCCCCGCCGATCTCAGCACCGCTCGTGCCGATGTTCACGTTGGCGATACCGCAATCACTGCCCGTCGCGCTCAGGAAGCGCTCCGCCTCCCTGATGTCCAGCGTCATGATCGAGCTGCTGAGGCCCTGTTTCACACCGTTCTGGATGGCGATGGCCTCATTGATATCGCCATTGTAACGAAGCAAGTACAGGATCGGTGCGAAGGTCTCCTCCTGGACAATGGCCATATCAGGGGTGGCCTCCACGATGGCGGGTCGCACGTAGCAGCCGCTCAAGTAGTCTCCCCCGGTCATCACCCCACCCTCAACAAGTAAGCGCCCGCCCTGTTCCACGGCGGAGCTCAAGGCCTTCTCGTACATCGCGACCGCTGCGCTGTCGATCAGGGGCCCAACATGGTTCTTCTCGTCAAGCGGATCGCCGATGCGGAGCTGGGCATAGGCCTTCTTCAGCTTCGTGGCGAAGGCCTCGTACACCTTGTCGTGTATGATGAGGCGACGGGTCGATGTGCAGCGTTGACCGGCGGTTCCAACAGCCCCGAACACACAGCCGATCAAGGACATGTCCAAGTCGGCTTTATCGCTGATGATGATCGCGTTGTTGCCTCCGAGCTCGAGCAAGGAACGACCAAGCCGCTGGCCAACGGTCGCGGAAACGGCCTTCCCCATGCGTGTGCTACCCGTGGCGCTCACAAGTGGGATGCGTGCGTCAGCGCTCATCCGTTCACCGATCTCGCGCCCGCCGTTGATCAATACGCTGACACCTTCCGGAACCCCGTTGCGCCGGAAGACCTCCGTGGTGATCTGCTGGCAGGCGATACTGCAGAGCGGCACCTTCTCGCTGGGCTTCCAGATGCAGACATCACCACATATCCACGCCAATGCGGTGTTCCAGCTCCATACGGCCACAGGGAAGTTGAATGCCGTGATGATGCCCACAAGACCGACCGGATGCCATTGCTCGTACATGCGGTGATCCGGGCGTTCGCTGTGCATCGTGAGACCATGTAACTGCCGGGAAAGACCAACGGCGAAATCGCAGATGTCGATCATTTCCTGAACCTCGCCCAAGCCTTCCTGGTAGCTTTTCCCCATTTCATAACTGACGAGTTTTCCCAGGTCGGCTTTGTGCTTGCGCAGTTCTTCGCCCAGTTGACGGACCACCTCTCCTCGCTTCGGGGCAGGCCATTTCCGCCATTCGGTGAATGCCTCCTGTGCGGTTGCGATGGCCTTCTCGTATTCGTCCAAGGAGGTGCCCCGCACGCTGCCGATCAGAGCGCCATCCACAGGGCTGTGACTGGCGAGGAGCTCCCCTTCACCTCTCATCCAATGGCTTCCAGTGGAGACCCCACTATTCTCCTCATTAACACCAATGTTCTTCAGGACAGCCG
>JAGQVR010000001.1:0-21693 GCA_020437875.1 Flavobacteriales bacterium | reverse complement strand
GAGAATACTAGAACACGCAGAAATCGTCGCTAAGTGACGATCAGCGCACGGGTGGTGTCTGCCTACGCAACAGGGTGACAAGTGGTGGAGATGGCCATTAAGGGGCCTTCTTTGGCATTCGATGTGATCCGACGGATCCGACACTGGATCATTCAGGCGGCACCGGGGGTGACGGCCGAGGAACAAGGAAATGGTGGTTGCTCTCCTGTGTTGAGATGGATATTGGAACACGACGATGTCCAAAGAACGTGTGGGTCCTGGGTTGTCGCGGCGCTCGTCTTGAGGGGGGCGACCGCAGGTCGATGATGAATGCTGGTGGTCTCCCGCGGGAGGACAGCTTGGATCCCCCCAGAGTAAGGCGTTGTACGGGCTAATCGGTTAACAGTTGGTACGCGGATATGTATGGTCTGCAAGAGAACGAACGATCGTTGGAGTGGATCGTGGATGAAGTGTTCGTAACTACATGTTCCACGTGGAACGATCGACGAATGGTTGCAAAAAAGGCGTAGCAGGTAGATTCACTCCCGGGTGAATCACATCGAAGGGCTGCACGGGAATGTTGTCCATTCCCCAGGGGGTCGCTGACAGATGTACGGGGAGGCGGAGGGTCCCTACCGACCCAAGTAGATCATTAGGACGCTCAGGTCCGCAGGCGACACTCCGCTGATCCGGGAGGCTTGCCCCAATGTGCTAGGCCGCACCTTCTCAAGCTTCTGGCGCGCTTCAATGGAAAGTGACGTGAGCCGTGCATACTCCATCTCGATGTCAAGGGGGACCTCTTCGAGACGTGTCAGTTTCTCGGCCATTTCCCGCTCCTTCTCCAAATATCCTTCATACTTCCCGTTGATCTCGACCTGCTCCATTACCTCCCCTTTTAGGTCGTCTGTGGTTGCGAGGATCGGTCCGATGGACTGGGATAGTTCGGCGAGATCGACGAATGAAAGCTGCGGACGAAGGAGGAGGTCGTAGAGTTTCACTTTCTGCTTTATGGCGGATGTTCCACGTGGAACGATCACGGTATTGGCGGCTTCTGGTGCTATGCTTTCGGTGCGAAGTGCGTCCACCAAGGCGGCTGTGAGGGCTTGTTTCCGTTGAACCCTCTCCAGACGTTCCTCGCTGGCCAGGCCGATGGTGTGAGATCGTTCCGTCAGTCGCAGGTCGGCATTATCCTGGCGAAGCAGGATCCTGAATTCCGCCCGGCTCGTGAACATGCGATACGGCTCTTCCGTGCCCTTGGTGATGAGGTCGTCGATGAGCACGCCGATATAGGCTTCGTCCCGACGTAGAATAAAGGGAGATTGATCGTTGAGCATCAGGTGGGCATTCATGCCCGCCATCAACCCCTGGCAGGCGGCTTCCTCATATCCAGTAGTACCATTGATCTGGCCAGCGAAGTAGAGACCATGGACGAGTTTGGTCTCCAGTGAGTGATAGAGTTGGGTGGGGGGGAAGTAGTCGTACTCGACCGCATACCCTGGACGGAACATTCGTGCATTGGCGAATCCCGGGATCCGCCTAAGCGCAGCAACTTGCACCTCTTCGGGAAGGCTCGTACTGAATCCGTTGATATACGTCTCGACCGTATCCCAGCCTTCAGGCTCCACGAAGATCTGGTGTCGATCCTTGTCCGCGAACCGGTCGATCTTGTCCTCGATACTCGGGCAATAGCGCGGACCCAGGCCACGTATGCGGCCGTTGAACATGGGGCTGCGGTCGAAGCCGGTTCGTAGAATGTCGTGTACCTCCGGGCTGGTGTAGGTCATCCAGCAGGAGAGTTGTTTCGATACAGGCTGAGTGCTTGGCGAATAGCTGAACTTCCCTGGGTCGGGGTCGCCTGGTTGTTCCTCGAGGTGGGCGTAGTCGATACTACGACCATCCACCCGTGGTGGGGTTCCTGTCTTCATACGTCCCGCTTCGAAGCCGATCGCGACGAGTTGCTCGGTGATCCCCTTGCTGGCCTTCTCCCCAGCGCGCCCACCACCCAACTGGCGCTCACCGATGTGCATCAGGCCGTTCATGAAGGTTCCACTGGTGAGGATCACGGCGCGTGCAAGAATGGTCTTTCCTAGACCCGTACGAACACCACGGACTGCGCCCCGTTCAATGATGAGCTCATTCACCGTATCCTGCCAGAAGTGGACGTTCGTGGTATGCTCGAGCATTCGGCGCCATTCAGCAGCGAAGAGGGCCCGGTCGTTCTGTGCCCTGGGGCTCCACATGGCTGGTCCCTTGCTTCGGTTGAGCATTCGGAATTGGACGGTGCTACGGTCCGTAATGATCCCAGAATAGCCACCGAGTGCATCGATCTCCCGCACGATCTGTCCTTTGGCCACGCCACCCATGGCGGGGTTGCAACTCATCTGGCCGATCACCCCCATGTTCATGGTGATGAGCAGGACCCGGGAGCCCATGTTGCCCGCAGCTGCCGCTGCTTCGTTCCCTGCGTGGCCGGCGCCGACCACGATCACATCGTACACTTCTTCCATGCGGGGTGTTCCACGTGGAACCTTGGTATAAGATCCCTGATCTTCAGGAGATTGCCTCTTTGGGCAGGGATAGGTTCCATGGACGCAGCAAAGGTAGATCGATCCAGGATCACCACGAACCACCGATCAGGCGGAAGAACCGGACCGAGTGGGCTTTGATCACATGCCGAGCGCCTTACAGCAATTGTGTTGTCATGACCGGGTCCTCGAGTGGCACATGCTTTGCCTCCTCAGGAAGTGTAATACTCAGAACCATGGAACGCGCCATCGTCACCACAGGCCTGCTCCGAACGATCACCGACGATCAGCACTTATACGTCGTTCGTGAGGAGCAGGACCAGCATCATACCCATGATACCATGGAGCGCCAGTTGGATGAGTGGCGCGACATGATCCATCGCCTTCGGGATGCCGAGCGCTCCAAGCGGGCTTGATGTCGGATGCCCGGGTGATCAGTTCAGGCCGCGACGGGCCAACAAGGGCTCCAGTCGGGGTTCGCGACCCGCGAAATCATGGTAGAGTTCCCGTCCATCCTTGCTGCCCCCTTTTGAGAGGACCGTGCGCCGGAAATGCATGCCGTTCTCCCGCGTTGATCCGCCGTGCTCCTCGAACCACGCACAGCCGTCGGCATCCAGTACCTCGCTCCACATGTATGCGTAGTAATTCGCCGCATAGCCACCGCCCCAGATGTGACTGAAATAGCTTGACTTGTAGCGGGGAGGCACCCGATCGTCGTCGAGACCGTACTTCTTCAGCGCGGTCCGCTCAAAAGATCCCACATCGGTCACCTGCGGTGCGTCGGGAGGCTGCGAATGCCATTCGATATCCAAGAGGGCCGCTGCCAGGTATTCGCTCGTCGCATAGCCTTGGTTGAATGTCCGGGCACGCTTCATCTTGGCGACCAGCGCTGCGGGCATCGCTTCGCCGGTCCGGTAGTGCCGGGCATAATTGGCCAGCACTTCGGGGTCGGTCGCCAGGGCCTCATTGATCTGGGAGGGGAACTCGACGAAATCGGTGGCCGTGGCCGTGCCGCTGAAAAAGGGATAGACCTGGGTGCTGAGCATGCCATGCAGGGCATGGCCGAACTCGTGGAAGAGGGTGATCACATCATCGAAACCAAGCAGGCAGGGTTGGCCGGGAGCGGGCCTCACGTAGTTGCAGTTCTGGGTGATCACGGGCTGCTGATGGAGCAAGGAGCTCTGGTCCACGAAGCTGCTCATCCAGGCCCCGCCGCTCTTGTTGTCGCGGGCGAAATAGTCACCGTAGAAAAGCCCGATCACGGATCCATCCGCATCGAAGATGTCGAACACGCGCACGTCTGGGTGATACACCGGCAGATCATGCCGCTCCCGGAAGGTGAGGCCATAGAGCTTCTCCGCCGCGAAGAGCACCCCCTTCACCAGAACACGCTCGAACTCGAGGTAGGGCTTCAGCGCGGCTTCGTCCAGATCATATTCCGCTTTGCGAACCTGCTCACTGTAGTAGTCCCAGTCCCAGGGTCTGATGTTGATGCCGGCCCCCTGTTCCTCGGCAAGGGCCTGCAGTTTGATGGCTTCGGCTTTCGCGTTGCGGGCCGCGTTCGGCACAAGACCGGAGAGGAGCGCCACGGCCGCCTCCGGGGTCTTGGACATTTGATCATCCATCACGTACGCCGCCCAGTTCGGGAAGCCCAGCAGTCCGGCTTTCTGCGCCCGCAACTGCGCGAGGCGCGCGATGATCGGCCGGTTATCCGTGGTGCCCGAGGTGTTCCGCCCGATGCTCGCCCGGTGGATCCGCTCTCGCAGATCACGGTCCTTGAGCGATGCGAGGACGGGTTGCCCGGTGGTGTTGATCAGTTCGATGAGCCACCTGCCCTGGTGCCCTTTCACCCGGGCGGCTTCCGCAGCGGCATCGATGGCTTCTTCGCCCAGGCCGTCGAGCAGGGAGCGGTCCTCAACGATCACCGCTGCAGTGCTGCGCGCCTTCAGGACATTGTCCTCGAACAGGGTGCGAAGTTTCGCCTCTTCGGCGTTCAATTCCTTCAATCGCTCTTTTCCATCGTTGTCCAACAGGGCACCAGCGCGCACGAAGCGCGCATGGTAGCGCTCCACCAGGCGCTCCTGCACCGGGTCCAATCCGGCGTCGCGTCGACCTTGGTAAACCGCCTGAACGCGTTGGAAGAGCGCGTCGTTCATCGTGATCGCATCGTCATGGGCGGCCAGCTTCGGCATCAGCGCCGCCTTCACTCGTTGCAGGGCATCGTTGGTGGCGCTGCCAGTGAGGTTGAAGAAGATGTTCTTCGCACGGGTCAGCTGACGTCCTGTACGCTCCATGGCCACGACGGTGTTCTCGAAGGTCGGAACGGCGGTATCAGCGATGATCGCCTCCACCTCGGCCAGCTGTTCCCGCATGCCCGACTCGATCGCGGGGGCGTGGTCTTCATCCTTGATACGGTCGAAGGCGGGTGCTTCGAAGGGGAGTGGAGCGGTCGTTGCAAGCGGCGTTGGATCGTTCATCAGGCTGGTCATTTTCCGCCCCGGTACGGTATTGAGCGGGTGAATGGGGAGTGTTCGGCGCGCGTACAAAGGTCATCCCGACCCCTCTCGGAGCCACGCCTTGAGCCCTGCGATCATGAACAACAGGACCGTGGAACCCCGCGCTACCTTGCACCGCCGCACCCCCGATGCACCGTCACCTCTTCCTGCTCGTCCTGGCTCCCCATGTGATCGCCGCACAACCCATCTGCTCCATACAGGGAACGGGGCAAAGCAGCCCATTCGTCGGCCAGCAGGTCACCACCGAAGGCATTGTCACGGCAGTGTTCTCCGGCAGTGGGTCCATCAACGGCTATTATATCGAACAGCCGGATTGCGACGGGAATGTGAACACGAGCGATGGCCTGTTCGTGTATTCATCGAACCCGTCTGGGATATCGGTCGGCCAGCGCCTTTCGGTGACCGGTACGGTGGTGGAGTTCAATGGTCTCACCGAGCTAAGCAACGCCACGTACAACATTCTTGGTAGTGGAACGGTGACACCGACGGACATCGCGCTTCCTGTTGGATCGTTGTCGAATTGGGAGCACTACGAGGGTATGTTGGTGCGATTCCCGGGTCAGTTGATGGTGGTGGACAACTCGAACTGGTCGCAATACGGGGAGGTGTATCTGGCTTCAGGTCGGACCACTACGCCTACCGACCAGGTGGATCCGAACGATGTGGACCCATCGGGTACCAGTTCCACCGGGACCTCGAACGTAAGCGCCGTTCTGGCCGCCCAGGATATGATCGACCGTGGATACGTCCTGTTGGATGATACGCGCACGAGTTCGTGGCCGGATCCAATGCCCTGGGCGGATGCTGCTGGAACCCTGCGCAACGGATCCACGGTCACCGACCTGACAGGCGTGATCCACTATTCGTACGGGGAGTACAAGCTGGAGCCGTTGGCCCCGGTGCAATTCGAGCATGCCACGCGTCCGGCGGTCCCGGAGGTGGGGGGCACCCTGCGGGCCGCAGCGTTCAATGTCCTCAACTACTTCACCACGCTCGGTGAATGGGGTGCGGCGAACAGTGCGGAACTGGGTCGGCAGCGGACCAAGTTGGTGGCGGCGATCCAGGCCATGGACGCAGATGTGCTCGTGCTGTGCGAGATCGAGAACACGGATGCGGCCTGGGAGGACCTGGTGGCGGCCCTGAACGGTGCGATGGGGGTCGGCACCTATGCGGTGTTGGAAGAAGACGCCTTCGGCCAGGGCACGCGCACGGTGATCCTGTACAAGCCCTCGGTATTGCTGCCGATCACTTCGTTGTACGCGCTGAACACGAGCCTCTTCCAGCGTCCCCATCTCACGCAGGGTTTCCGGGTGCTCGCCAACGGTGGGCGCTTCTTGTTCAGCACCATGCACCTGCGCAGTAAGCTGTGCGATGGGGCCACTGGCGCGAACGTGGACCAGAATGATGGACAGGGGTGCTTCAATGGGATGCGTCGTTCACAGGTAGCCGCTCTAGTGGATCATTGGGCGGAATTGCGTGATGCCACAGGCATCCCCGCTCAATTGATCATGGGCGACTTCAATGCCTATACCCAGGAGGACCCCCTTGATGTATTGCGAGCCTCGGGCCTTCTGGACCAAGCTGTGGAAGGCGGCTACACGCATACCTATGCCAGCATGTTCGGCACGCTTGATCATGTGTTCAGCACGGCAGCCATGGATCCGGTGATCACCGGGACCGAAGTATGGCACATCAACACGGATGAACCGGAGAGCTTCGATTATCGGGATGCCAACATCACCCGATACCAGCCGAACGCCTTTCGGAGCAGTGACCATGATCCGGTGGTCGTGGGCTTCGATGGTGGGCAGTTGAGCGTTGGCCTTGTCGAACGTGCCGATCCCACGCCCGTGTTCTTCGCTTTGGATGGCGGACGGGCGCGATGGGAGTTATTCGAGGGGTATAGTGGTCAGGAGCTTCAGGTCCTGGACCACCGCGGCAGCCTTGTCCGTTCATGCCCGGTGTCAAGGGGGCTGGCGGAGGCTGACCTGAGCGGAATGGCCACCGGCTGTTATGCCTGGCGGGTCCCGGGCCTTGGGGCGGGGCGCTTCTTCCTGCCTTAACGGCCGTAATAGAAGAGGATGCTGGCCTTGGCCAGCGTATGCTGGTCGAGGTTGAAGCCGACCATGGGGGCGCCGGCCTTCGCATCAAGGCCCAGCCTCTCCACATCGAGGGCGTGAACGGTGATGATGTAGCGGTGCGCACCGTGGCCGGGTGGAGGGCAGGGGCCTCCATAGCCGGCGGAGCCGAAATCGGTCATGCTCTGCACGGCACCCGAGGGCATGCCGGGCATGCCCGGTGTTCCTGCACCACCCGGGAGTTCGTGGGTCGAAGCGGGTATGTCGAAGACCACCCAATGCCACCAGCCGCTGCCGGTGGGGGCATCCGGGTCATACATCGTGATGGCGAAACTCCTGGTGCCTTCCGGGGCGTTCTTCCATGCCAGTTCGGGGCTCTTGTTACCACCGCTGCACCCGAATCCATCGAACACCTGTTCGATGGTGGCCTGACCGCCAACGTCCTTGCTGCTGAGGGTGAAGGTGTCCTGGGCGGACGCCATCATGGGGCAGGTCAGTACGGCAATGATGTGTATTAGGTGGAGGCGCATGGCTCAAGCATCGTGGCCCGAAACTAAGCGTGGGCGTCACTATCTGGTCCGGGCCGGACGGACGATGTTATCTTGGCGGCACGGTATTGGATGGCCGAACAACCAATCCAGACCACCGAACGTCACTATCGAACCGAACCCGAAACGATCATGCGTAAGATCTTCCTTCCCCTTGTCGTCGCATCATTGACCTGCACGACCGCGATCGCTCAACAGAGCGTTACCAAGCCCGTGGCCACGGAAACGAAGGCCGGCTCAGCAACCGACGAGCTCACGCACCAGAAGCGTCAGCTCTCCGGTGAGTTGAAAGGAGCCATGAGCCAGGCCGAGAGCCTGACAAAGCGTGCCATGGACCTCAGTTCCACGGCGAGCGGTGCCGACCTTGAGAAGTACACGGCAGCAGCCGAGGCCCTGAAGGGGATACAGGCGCGCGTCACGGAACAGCTGGACCTTGTGAACAAGGCCACGGAGGCGGATAGCAAGAGCGTATTCAGCACGGCTCGGGAACAGATCGGCAGCTTCCGGAAGGAATTGGACGAACAGAAAAGCCTGCTGACGCCGAGCGGCACGGAGAAGGTGCCGATGGCCAAGTGATCATCAGCGATATCGATCAGTGCAAGGGCCGCCCACGGGCGGCCCTTGTTCGTGTTCAATAGGACCGTGGCCGATCAGGCCTTCTTGAAACGGGCGAGGTACTTCTCTTCCATACCGCGCATGGCCTCCCGCTGGGCCTTGGTCTTATCCGCGTGGCCGAGCAGATGCAACAACCCATGCACCATCACACGGCGCAATTCGATGGCAGCGGGGACTTTGAAGGAGGTCGCATTCTCCTTGATCCGATCATAGCTCATGAGCACGTCTCCGGCCACCCCGTTGTTGCTATCCACCGGAAAGGTGATGACATCGGTATAGTCTTCGTGCCCGAGAAAGGTCTGATTGTAATAGAGCAGGCCCTCGTCGGACATCAGGACGAAGTTGACGGCGTCGATGCGTGTGCCGTGGTCCTGGGCCACGCGGTACAACCATTTTCGCAGGAGGCCACGGTCACGGAACGCATCGGGCACTTCCTGGACGATGAACCCGATGGCGCCGCTGTTGGCCATCACTCCGAAACAGGCTGGAGGCTGAAGGCCATCGCCACGGTGGCCCCGTTGTCGCTGAACTCGACACTGTCCGCGAGCGCCCGCATCAGGAATACCCCACGACCATGGGGCTTCTCGATGTTCTGCGGGTCGGTAGGGTCGGGGAGGTGCTCGTAGTCGAAGCCGGGTCCCTGGTCCTGTACCATGAAGATGATGCGGTCATCCTTGACCTCGTATCCCACGGTGACCGACCGCGACGGGTCCAATGCGTTGCCGTGGTGGATGGCGTTGTTCACGGCCTCGGTGAGGGCGATGAGGATATTGCCGTAGTGGCTCTCATGCACCTTGTGCTTGGTGCAGGCCTCATCGATCAGCTTCTCGGCGAGGGCGATGTTCTCGGCCTTCGCCGGGAAGTCGATCCGTTGGGTGAATTCCAGCTCTTCGATCAAAGCGGCCATGGCGTTCAGGGTCGGTCAAAAGTACCGAAATAGGCATTGACGCGATCGCGATAATAGGGCTTCAATCCCGGTGGTACTGTTCGTAACAGTTCCGCCTCCCGTGCTTTCCTGCGTTGGTAGTCGAAATAGCGCGCTGGGTCGGCGGCTGGCAACTGCCGGCCTTCATTGCTGGTGCGTTGCTGATCGAGCTCCCGTTCCCGTTCCGCCTTCTCGTGCTCCAGCAGACGGGTCATGATCTCCTGCTGACGGCGCAAGGTCTCGGGGGTGATGTTCTTGTTCACGATGTCCTTCTCGTTCTGCTCCATCTGCTCGGCCAGCTTGTTCAGGGGATTGCCTGCTCCGCTGCCGTCCTTGTTGAGCTCCTGGGCCAGCCGCTGCATCTCCTTGCGTATCGCTGCCTGTTGGGCGGCCATCTGGGCCAGTTGCTGGCTCATGCCCGGCATGCCCATGCTGCCCGGGTTCTTCTCTCCCGGCTTCTCTCCGGGCTTCTTCCCTTCCTGCATGGCCTTGCGCATCTCCTCGAGCTGCTTCTGCAGGGACTGCTGGTTGGCCTTCATCTTCGCCATCTTCCCACTATCGCTGGGCTTGGCCCCGGAGCCTCCCGGCTTGTTGCAGTTGCCGCTTCCCGGCTTGCTCTGCGCCATCATCTGTGCCATCATCTGCTGCAGGGCTTCATCGAGCAGGAGCGCCAGGTTGTTCAGGCTGGTCATGGCATGCTGCTGCTTGTCCGCGGCCATCGGTTTCGAGCGTTCGTTGGCACGCGCATCGCCCAGCAAGCGAACGGCCTCATCCATGTTCCCGTTCACCGCGTTCATCTCACGATTGACGATGCTCTGCAACTGGGGGACGCGCTTGCTCAAAGCGAAGAGCGAATCCTCGATCACCTTGGCGTCGTCGCGCAGTTTGCGCTGTTCCCTTCCCTGTTCAACGAATCGCGGGTCCTTGGTGCTGGTAGTGGTGACAGCGCCCATCAGGCGCTCCTCATCGAAGCTGAGCTGCACGATGTTCTCCAAGAGCTGGCGAAGTGCCTCCATGTCCTCTTCCTGTTGTTCCTGGGCGCCGCTCTGCATGCCGCTGCGCATCTGGAAGGCCAGCTGATCCATCTTCTCCGCCGCGTTCTTCTGGGACTTGCCGGCCTTCTGGTTCTGCTTCTTGTTGAGTTCCTGGCTGCTCTGCTGCTGGTCCTCTTGGATCCCCTGTTCCTGCTCGTCGGTCCTGGGTATGTCCATCGGTGACTCCAGTTCCTGGTTCTTCTTCTCCAGCTCGTCCAGTTGCTTGGAGAGATCCTGCATCTCCTTGTTCAGTTCCTCCTGCCGTTCCTTGAGCTGCTCTTGGTCGGCCTTTCCGGCCTCGGTATCCTGCGCCAGCTCCTCCTGTTTGTCGGCCAGTTCCTCCAACTGCTTCGCGATGTCCTCGGCCTTCTGCTCCACCTCCATGCGCTTGAAGGTCTCGAGGGCACGGTCCAGCTCCTTCTCGATGTCCTCCTGGTCAAGCTTCATCTCCTGCAGTTGTTCCTGCAACTTGTCCTTGTCCAGCTTCTCCATGAGCTCCTGCACTTGTCGGTACAGCTCCTTCATCTCCTCGCTCAGGACGTTCTCGAAGAGCTCCTGCACCTGTTGTTGCTTCTCAAGGAGCCGTTGATCCTCCGGCCTGAATTCCTGCTGGAGCTGCTGTGACTCGCGCAGCTGTTCGGAGCTCTTCTCGATCTCCTGCTGCAGCTGTTGCTGGCGTTGCATCACGTTCTCCAACTTCTGCTTGTCCTGCCAGTTGATGTCCTTCTTCTCCAGCAGATCGCGGCGGAGCTTGTCCAGTTCCTTCTGCAGGTCCTGCGCCTCCTTGATCTGTTCCTTCAGGCCGCTCTTGATCGCGTCGCTGTGTTGTTCTTCCTTCTCAGCAAGCTCCTTCAGCGTGGGCGCGGCGAATACCTGCGGCGTGGATCGTGCACTCTTGCTGCCATTCACGCCATCATTGTCCCACACCTCGAACCAGTGCTCGATCCGGTCCCCGGGGTTGATGGAGAAGCCGTAGACATCCCAGCTGTGGAAGAACTCCTGTCGTGTGTTCCCTGCATCGAAGGGAAGGTCCTTCACACCCGAGCGAAGCTCGACCGGAACACTGTCGCCCCCCGCTACGAAGCGATAATGGAAACGCAAGCGCTTGAAGCCGTGATCATCACCGATCACACCGCGGTAGAACAGGCGCTTGAGGGCGCTGCTGTCGGTGCGGGTCTCGACCTGGATGGTGGGGTAGAGGTCGGGTACCACCTCCGCCCGGTATTGCAGCGGATCACGTGCGATCCGTTCCCCGAAGCGCGGCTCCATGCGATAGGTATGGCTCTGCAGCAGCCGTCGCGAAGCGCGGAAGCTGCCACTGTTCCCCGTGATGGAGGCTGGCGTGAGGACAAGGGTGGTATCATCGAACGCGAGGTCCAGGGCATCCGCGCTGCGTGCGTTGACCTCCCATGTGATCCGGGTGCCCGCGGGCACGGTGATGTCACCCGTATTGCTTGCATCCTGCGCCACGCGACCCAGGTAGGCCGGGTACTCGAGGTGCAGGCTGAAATCGAGGAGGAGCGGGTCGGGGATGGTGCGCAGGGTGTGGCTTTCGGAACGATAGCCCTCCGCCGAGAAGCGGAATGAGATGGCCTCCTGCACGTTCCGGAAGCGGTGTGTGAACCGCGTCGCATCCTTCTTCACCATGGGGATGCGCTGGTCGCCGATCTCCAGTTCGGCTTGTTGCGGGATGGCCTGCCCCTCGATGGCCACCACCACTTCGAAGTCCTGTGCTTCGGGCACTTCCAGGCTGTCGTTCTCCAGTACGAAGTGGAAGGGGGCGTCGGGGATGAAGTCGCGGCCGTGAGCGATCAGGCGTTCGGTGGGGTCGGTGATCAGGCTCGGTGCCGCGAAAAGCAGCACCAGGAGCACGGCGAGCGGCGGCAGGGCATAGCGCAGATATCGGGTGTTACGCCGAAGGTCGATGGCATTGACGAAGGGTATGGGACCCAGCTCACGGCTGCGCTGGGCGATGGCCGCATTGATCAAGGCGTGCTGGTCGGGTGTGTTAATAGCCATCCCGCGCAGCTGCAGGGTGTTCAACAACTTGTCCCTCACCTCCCCGAAGTGTGTGCCGATGATGCGGGCGGCTTCTTCATGGCTGATCACCGCGCCCAGGCGGAACAATTTGAGCAATGGGATCGCGATGAAACGCGTGACGACCAGAGCGGCGGCCATGACCGTACCCCAGAACAGTACGGTACGTGCCTTGGTGCCGAAGTGCCCGAAATACTCGAGGAGCGCAGCGGCCAGGAAGAAGGCCACGAGCAGGCCGACGCTGTATAGCAGGCCGCGGATCACCCGGTCCTTGTAATACTTGCGGACGAAAGCGTCGAGCTTGACGACCAGATCCTGACTTTCCTGCATGCTTTGCACCCGTGAGGCATTGCCGTCGGGTATGTTCGAACAAAGCTACGGCAAGCGATGAGGGCTCACGCATCGGTACACGGGTCCCCGGGGAATGGTTCGATCCACCGGGCAGCGGTGTCGGGCAAGGCATCCGGGCGCATGTCCCGCTCGTCTATCTTCGGCTACTGCCGTAGAACCATGTGGAACCAGGTACAAAGGACCCTTCTAATGACGGTGCTCGTTCCGCTTCTGGCCTTGGATGTCGTGGCGAACGGACCGGGTGCCTTGGATGCACCGTACAGCCTTGGCTATGCTGGAAAGCGGTTCACTCCGCGTGTGAAACGAGCGAATAACACCTACGGATCACACTACTTCGTTTCGTTCTCGGCCATTCCATTGCGCAAGCAGACCGGTTATTACAAGAACACCATGGTGTCGTTGAACTCCGCGGCTTACGGCCTAACGGAGAACCTGTCTGTTTCCGGGTCCTTGGACCTGATCTCGTTGATCCGTGCACGTGACGGAGGGCCGGTCTACACCGGTAGGATACAGGTGTGTGGTTCCACCTCTGACCTCTTCCACCTCGGTGCATCGCTCACCTATTTCAACGCACGCGTTCCGGTGGGTGCTCCGGTGCCCGAGGGAACCGTGGTACCGAACGGTTTCTTCATGGCCATGGCCATGGTAACCGTGGGCCCCAAGGACTATCAGCTCACGGTTTCGGGCGGAATGACCCATGATGGCCAGGAGACCGGTCGCAGCCCTGTGATCAACATAAGTGGAGCAGCCCGCATACTGGCGAACGTCATGCTGGTCACGGAGCATTGGATCTTCAGTGATCCCGACCGCAGCTTCAGCGCACATGCTGCCGGTGTTCGGGTCCTGGGTGAGGCATTGGCGATCGATCTGGGGTTGGCCTACGACAAGGAGTTCACCACGAAAGTGACCGCCGTTGGCATGCCCTTCCTGGCGGCCACGCTGAACTTCTGAGGACCGCGCGGCCGGGCTGGATCCGGCCAAGTCCGTGATAAGCCGTAAATTCGCGGCCTGAACCATGGCAAGAAAGACCGCACCCCCCCCAGCAGACCTGAACGAACTCCAGCTGATCGACGAAGTGGATTCGCGCCAGTTCGTGATGGTGGTGGATGGTCACAGGGTGCGGATGGAGTACGACCGCACGCCTGACCGGATCTTCCTGACCCAGGTGCAGGTGCCACCAGCCGTTGAGGGCTCTGAAGTGGCGGCGGTGCTCACAGAGAAGGTGTTGGGTTGGGTGGAATCCAACAACATGCGCATGGTGCCGTATTGCCCTTACGTGAAGACCTATCTGCGTAAGAACACCTCCTGGCAGCGCTTGTTGGTGAAGGGCGTCCAGATCTGATCACCGACGGGTCGCCCCGTTTACCTTCGCGCTTCATTCTTCCGGCGTCCTTCCAGGCTTGTTACCTGAGGCGCCCCGACCATCCCTACCCATGTCCGTTCGCGTCCGTTTCGCGCCAAGCCCCACCGGCCCCCTGCATATGGGGGGGGTGCGCACCGCGCTCTACAACTACCTCTTCGCCCGCAAGCATGGAGGGCAGTTCCTTCTTCGGATAGAGGACACCGACCGAACACGCTACGTGCCTGGTGCAGAGGACTACATCCGCGAAAGCCTGGCCTGGTGTGGGTTGGTCCCCGATGAAAGTCCGTGGGTGGGTGGTCCCGATGGCCCATATCGCCAGAGCGACCGGCAGCAGCTGTACAAAGCCTACGCTGAGGAGTTGATCGCCAAGGACAGGGCCTACTACGCATTCGACACACCGGAGGAGCTCGAGGCGATGCGTGCGCGGTTGCAAGCGGCCGGTGTGGCTGCTCCCGCCTACAACGCGGTGACGCGTGAGCACATGAAGAACTCCCTCACGTTGAGCGCCGATGAGGTGAAGGAGCGGCTTGCAAGGGGGGAACAGTATGTGGTGCGGCTCAAGGTGCCGCGCCATGCCGAGGTGCGCTTCGAGGACATCATTCGCGGCTGGGTGGTGGTCCACAGCGCCAACATCGATGACAAGGTGTTGTTCAAGAGCGATGGCATGCCCACCTATCATCTGGCGAACATCGTCGATGACCACCTCATGCGGATCACCCATGTCATCCGCGGGGAGGAATGGCTGCCGAGCGCGCCCTTGCATGTATTGATCTATGAGGCCTTTGGATGGGAGCGACCCGCCTTCGCCCACCTGCCGCTCATACTGAAGCCCGACGGGAACGGCAAGTTGAGCAAGCGGGATGGCGACCGGCTCGGATTCCCGGTGTTCGCGCTGGACTGGATCGACCCGGTGAGCAAGGAGAAGAGCAGTGGTTATCGGGAGAAGGGATACTACCCCGAGGCCTTCATCAACATGCTCGCCCTACTCGGGTGGAACCCGGGAACGGATCAGGAGATCATGAGCCTGGCTGAATTGACGGAGCTCTTCGACCTTAGCCGCGTGCACAAGGGCGGGGCCAAGTTCGATCCGGAGAAGACCAAATGGTTCAACCAGCAATACCTGCGCGCACGGCCCGATGTTGAGCTGGGCGAACAATTGATGGATCGGTTGAAGGCGCGTGGTGTCGTGACGACCCTTGAAAAGGCGACCCATGCGGCAACCCTGTTGAAGGAGCGTGCGACCTTCGTGGATGACATGCTCGAGGGAATGTATCTCTTCGTGGAGGGGTCGCCGCTGAAGGGCAATGCCACCGCAGAGGAGGAGTTGCGGAAGCGGTGGAAGCCCGAGGCGGCGCCGGTGTTGGAAGCTTATGTTGATGCACTAGCCCAGCTCTCCTCGTTCAAGGGGACCGATCTGGAGCCTGTGTTCACGGGTGTTTTGCAGGAGCGAGGCATGAAGGTGGGGCAGGTGATGCCCATCTACCGACTCTTCGTCGCCGGCCGGATGCAGGGTCCAGGGATGTTCGATGTGAGTGCCTTGCTCGGCAAAGAAGAGGTGATCGCACGCTTGCGGGCCGGTCTTGAGCACTGTGCGGCATGGGTGTGATCGATGTCATCGGGATCAAGGTCTTCGCTTACCATGGCTGCCTGGAGGAGGAGTCGATCATCGGGGGGAACTACGTGATCGATGTGCGGGTCGAGGGTGATCTCGGCGAGGCGGAGCGGACGGATGATCTCGAGGTAACGGTGGACTACGGTGCTGTTGCGGCCATCGTTCAGCAGGAAATGGCCATACGCAGCCGGCTGATCGAGCATGTGGCGGCCCGGATATTGGAAAGGCTCAGGAAGACCTGGCGGCCTGAGTTCCGGTGGCGGGTGCGTGTTGTGAAACAACGGCCGCCCATCCAGGGCGATGTGGACCAGGCGGTATACACGGTGGAGGGCTGATCGCCGTGCATGCGAGCGGATCCACCTATCTTCGCGGACCCTTATGGTCGCGTGGCCGAGGGGCTAGGCACAGCTCTGCAAAAGCTGCTACTGCGGTTCGAATCCGCACGCGACCTCGAACGAACGCCCCGAAAGGGGCGTTCTCTGTTCGGTGGCCGGTCTGGTGATACCCTGACTTACCTTGTACCATACCGATCGCAGGACAAACGCGTTGTGTGCATGACCAGAATGATGAGAACGACTACCTCCGTCCTGTTGGCTCTGATGGCCACGGTATTGCAAGCCCAGTCCGCGATCGGGGAATGGAGGGACCACTTCTCCTATTCGAACGTGTCGGTCGTCACCGAAGGCGGCGGGCGGGTCCATGCCGCTTCCGCCAACGGAGCATTCCGTTACGATCTCCAGACCGGGGAGATCCAGCGGGAGAATAAGACCAACCGGCTCAGTGATGTCGGGATCCAGGGCATGGCCTGGAACGAGGCGGTACAGGGCACCCTCGTATTCTACACCAATGGGAACCTTGATCTTCTGCAGGGCGACCGGTCGTTCAACATCGGTGATATTAAGCGCAGTTCGCTGATCGGGAACAAGGGGGTGTATTGTGCCTACATGCTCGGGTCGACCGCGTATCTGGGTTGTGGTTTCGGGATCGTGGTGCTCGATCTGGCGTCGCGTGAAGTGAGGGATACCTGGTTCATCGGCCCTGGTGGATCGCAGGTGCCTGTGAACAGCATCACGATGACCGGCGATACGATCTATGCCGCCACGGACAATGGCTTGTTCGCTGCTGCGCGGAACGCCCCGAACCTGGCCTTCTTCGAGAACTGGCGTAAACGGACCGATATGGGTAGCGTACTTGCCTCTGGTCCTTTCAACGCGGTCGCTGCCTTCGGGGACAAGTTGCTGCTGAATGCGCAGCGCGCGGCGGGAGGTGATAGCCTGCTGGTCCTGGGGCCGGATGGCCTCTGGTCTCGTTTCGAGCCGCTGTTCGGTCGCATCAACAAGGGTTTCGCGGTGAGCGGGAGTGGACAGCTGGTCGCGATACCGCACGACCTCAACATCCATGTCTATGACGTTAACCTCGCCGAGGTGCGCTATTTCGGTGATTTTGAAGGGCAGACGATGATGCCGCAACAGGTGGTCATAGCCGGGGATGGTTCATTGTGGGTGGCCGATCAGGGGCTCGGCTTGTTGCGCATGGGCCCGGGAGGATCGCTGCGTGTGGCACCCAATGGTCCTCGAACAGCGAGCGTTTGGCGTATGGCCAGCTCAGGTGGTGACCTGTATGTGGCGAGCGGGGCGTTGAACGGGACCTGGGCCAATGAATACCACAAGGAAGGGGTGCATGTATACATGAATGATCGATGGCACACGGTGGATCAGTCCACGTCATCGTTCATGAACGGGGTGAATGAGTTCGTTTCCGGCATCGCGGACGTCGTGGCGGTCACCATCGATCCGGAGGATCCGGCCCACGCCTTCTTTGGAAGCTGGGACGAGGGTATCCTGGAATTCCGTGACGGGTGGCCGGTGCAGATATTCAATCCGACCAATAGCGCCCTCGGCTATGACGTGAACCCGTATCAGGACCGCCTGTATATCGGAGGGTTGACCTTTGATGAGAATGGGGATCTGTGGATAACGAACCCATGGTCAACGAAACCGATCGTCGTACGTAGGAAGAACGGCGATTGGCATGCGTTCTCTCCTGGCACCATCCTTGGATCCAATCTCCTGATCGCGGATGTGATCGTGGCGCAGAGCGGGTATAAGTGGATCATACGGCCACGTGGGAACGGCATCCTCGTGTATGACAGTGGGACTTCGATCGAAAGCACGGATGATGATCGTTACAAGCTTCTGAACAACCAGGCGGGCACCGGTGGCCTTCCCGCGCCGGACGTCTATACGATCGCGGAGGATCATGAGGGCCGGATCTGGGCCGGCACCAGCCGTGGTCTTGGTGTGTTCTACGATCCAGGATCCGTCTTTTCGGGCGATGCCGTGGATGCGCAACAAATATTGATCGAACAGGATGGCAATGTGCAGATCCTGCTGGAGACCGAGGCGATCAACACCATCGCAGTCGATGGCGCCGACCGCAAGTGGATCGGGACCCAGGCGAGCGGGGTCTACCTGATCTCGCCCGACGGAAGAGAGGAGGTCCATCATTTCACCGCCGAGAACAGCCCCCTGCCGAGCAATACCATCCTGAACATCGCCGTGGACGGAACGACCGGTGAGGTCTTCATGGCCACGGACCGCGGCCTCATGAGCTATCGTAGTGATGCGATCGAGGGGGCTGACAAGAGCGACTGTGCCAAGGTCTTCCCCAACCCGGTCCTGGAAACATACACCGGCCCCATCGCCATCACCGGCCTGGTCAGCGATAGTGAGGTGAAGATCACGGATGTGAGCGGCAATCTCGTGTACAGGACAGGATCCCTCGGAGGACAAGCCATCTGGGACGGGAATGACATGAGCGGTCGCCGGGCGGCCACGGGAGTGTACCTGGTGTTCGCAAGTGATATCACGGGCACCTTCAAGTGCAACACCAAGCTTCTGCTGTTGAAGTAAAGCCTTCGCCGGGCGGGAGCCCATGCTCGGAACATGCTTCACACCACGAGGGCCATCGCACTGAAGACCGTCAGGCACGGTGACAATACCATCGTGCTGAAGGCACTGACCGAGGGCCTTGGAACGCGTTCGATCCTGGTGCGGACCGGTCGCAAGGGTGGGGTCAGTGCGGCATCCCTACAGCCACTGAACCGGTTGGAGGTGGTCGTGCAGGAGAGCGGGGAGCGTGAGTTGCTCAGCGCGCGCGAGCTGAGGGTAGCGGAACCCTATGAACGACTTCCGTTCGATGCCGTGCGAGGAACCTTGGCGCTCTTCGTTCAGGAGGTCCTGTACAGGACCTTGCGGGGAGAGTCCGCTGACCCGGAGTTGTACGCCTTCGTGGAAGGGGCCCTGCACGCAATGGACCGCTCGCCGGATGTCCGGCATTTTCCGCTCGTGTTCCTTCTTCGATACAGTGAGATGCTCGGCTTTCTTCCGGCAACGCCCGGCCCAGAAGAGCGCTGGTTCGATCCACGGGAGGGCGAGTTCATGGCACGGGGGCAGCACCACGGTCATTTGATGGGTCCGCCATTGAGCGACCACCTTGCGGCAATGCTCTCCGTGGGATTCGATCGCATGGAAGCGCTGAACATTCCTGCCGGTCAACGACGAGGTCTACTGGATCACCTCCTGCTCTATTTCCGTATGCATATCGAAGGTCTTGGTGAGTTGCGGTCCCCGTCAGTCCTGCATGAGGTTCTCGGCTAGTGCCCCCGTGCTAATTTCGGCCCGCTCACATCCATGACCCGCTTCCTCCTGTCCCTCGCTGCCCTCGTCGTGGCTGGATGTCAGAACGCTCCCATGCCCATGAAGACCACCTTACTTGCGCCACCGCAAGCCACCAAAAGACCATTCGATATCACGGCTCATGGGCATGTGCGCATCGATGAGTACCATTGGTTGCGCCTTAGTGAGGAGCAGCGGAATTCCGAGCAGCCTGATGAACGCACGCGGGAGGTGGTCGCACACCTGGAGGCGGAGAATGCCTATTGTGACTCGATGCTCGCTCCGGTAGCGGTATTGCGGGAGGATCTCTTCAAGGAACTGCGTTCTCGCATCAAGGAGACCGACCTCAGCGTGCCATATCGTGAGAACGGGTATTGGTACCATCATCGTTATGAGGAGGGGAAGGAGTACGCGATCCAGGTGAGGAGAAAGGACGAGCCAGGAGCACCGGAGCGCGATTTCCTGGATGAGAACGAACAGGCGAAGGGCGCCACGTATTATGATCTCGGCGACTTTGAGATCAGCCCCGAGAACAACATCGTGTGCTTCAGTGAGGATCGTGTGGGGCGACGCCAATATGAACTGCGCTTCCGAGACCTGAACACCGGCAAGGACCTGCCGGACGTGATCACGAACACCGGAGGTGGGTGCGCCTGGGCGGATGAACGCACGGTCTTCTATCCGCGGAAGGACGAGACCCTGCGGACCCATCGCATCTACCGGCACGTGCTTGGTACGCCAGAGGCGTCGGATGTGCTCGTGTTCGAGGAGGTGGACCCTGCGTTCAGTTGCGATGTGTTCCGCAGTCGTAGCGACCGGTTCGTTATGATCACGACGGAAAGCACGACGAGCAGCGAACACCTGTTGCTGCCGGTCGATGAGCCGAACGGGAACTTCAATCCCTTCCTGCCGCGTGAGGAGGATCACGAGCACACGGCCATCCACGTTCCGGGAGCTCCCGGGAAGTGGTACATCGTGACCAACTGGAAGGCGCTCAACTTCCGGTTGATGGAATGCGGAGAGGGTGATACCGCGGAAAAGAGCAAGTGGAAGGAAGTGGTGCCGCACCGTGAGGATGTCCTATTGGAGGATGTGGACACCTTCCGCGGTCATCTCGTGATCTCCGAACGTCGCATGGGTTTGATGCATCTGGTGGTCCGCCGTCTGAGCGATGGTCGCGAGCACGAGATCGCGTTCAACGATCCAGCATACGTGTGCTATGCCGGAACCAATCCGGAGTGGGATACGGACAAGTTGCGCTATGTCTATACCTCCCTCACCACGCCGAACAGTGTGTATGAGCATGACCTGAACGCCGCAACGGACAAGTTGTTGAAGCAACAGGAGGTGGTCGGTCCCTTCGAGGCGAAGAACTACACGAGCGAACGCATCTGGGTGCCTGCTGATGATGGGGAGAAAGTGCCGGTATCCATCGTGTACCGGAATGGCACGCGGATGGACGGAAGTGCGCCATTGTTGCTATACGGCTATGGCAGCTATGGGATCAGCGTGGAGCCGATGTTCAGCAGTTCGCGCCTTTCCTTGTTGGATCGCGGGTTCGTGTTCGCCATCGCACACATCCGAGGTGGCGAAGAACTTGGAAGGGATTGGTATGAGAGCGGAAAGATGGAGGACAAGATGAACACCTTCACGGACTTCATCGCATGTGCCGATCATCTGGTGGAGAAGAAGTACGCGGATCCGGGGCGAGTGTATGCCTGGGGTGGGAGTGCGGGTGGTCTGCTCATGGGTGCGGTGGTGAACATGCGTCCCGATCGATGGCATGGGATCATAGCGGATGTGCCTTTCGTGGACGTTGTGACCACCATGTTGGATGAGAGCATCCCGCTCACGACGGGTGAGTTCGAAGAGTGGGGTGATCCCAAGGAGAAAGAGGCCTATGAACGGATGCTGAGCTATTCGCCTTATGACAATGTGCGTGATCAGCAGTATCCTGCGATGCTCGTTGGTACGGGCTTCCACGACAGCCAGGTGCAGTACTGGGAGCCGGCCAAGTGGGTGCTGCGCCTACGTGAGCATCAGAAGGGCGATGCGCCTATCCTGTTGCACGTGAACATGGAAGCGGGTCACGGTGGGGCGAGTGGACGCTTCGAGGCGTTGCGCGATGTGGCGCGGAACTATGCCTTCCTGCTTTGGCGTGCAGGCATCAGTGAATAGCGACCGCGGAATGGATCAGCTCGCCAGGCTCTCCACGTTGATGATCTCTTCTGGCCGCATGTCGATGATGCTCACCGGCTCGTGCGGAACGGTCTGTAGTCGTTCGTAGTCGCGCACGCTGGCGAAGAAAAGTCGCGAGCCGCTATGTTCCGCCAGGGGTCCAGCCTGGGTCTCCACCTCCCAAACGACGCCGAAGACCTCCTTGCCGTTGCGTAGCCTGAACCGGCAGTGCTTGTGTGTGAAGGTGCGGATGTT
>JAGQVR010000019.1 GCA_020437875.1 Flavobacteriales bacterium | reverse complement strand
AGGAGTGTGTCCATGGAAGACGACCCGTGAACCGGCTGTCGTCATCAATGGAGAAAGACCCAGGACCACACCCAGGCCGAACACTGCTATCCGCATGATGCGCTTCTACGCGATCAGGCGGGGGTTGTGTTTCAGGCGCAGTAACGAAGATGTTCCTCCTCGATCAGGCGATAGGGTACCAGCGCAAGGACCGACCGGTCGAAAAGGAGCTGGTACCGGACCTCGAGATCCACCTCGCCCGGCTTCTCGATCCGGGTTTGTTCCGGCCTGATCCTCAGGCTCATGATGTTCCTGCGGTTCTGCGCGATGGCCGTATCCATCGATCGCACATCCGGGATGACCATGGCCAGGGCCTTGATCGACGGGATCGGATAGGTGAAGGTGCCGCCTTCTCCGACCTCCTCGATCATCGTGAAGCCGGCACGGAGCGCGTGTCGCACGGTGTAATGGGCCACCAGGCACACCATGGTACGTATCTGCAGTTGGTTGGCGATGGAGACCGCCGCCATGCTCAACAGGTTGGGAAGGCCTCGTGAATTGAAGCGGTTCGCGTTCCACAGTCCACAGACCTCCGCCGTGCCATGTTCACCCAAACGCTCGACCACCTGATCGATCCGGGGGTCGAGTTTGCGCAGGGCCGCGGTGATGGGTAGTTCACGCCTCCCATGCACCTCCACGCGGATCCCCCCGACCATGGACCCATCATCCGTTTCTGCGATGATGACCACCGTACCTGGGTCGGAACACCAGGTATCCGTGTTGGTGGTGACGTTCGTGATGCCGAAATCCTCGAGGACCCGACGGTGTTCACGGCGGAACTCCTCGCAGGTCTCCGGCTCATCAACAGCTCTGAAGGCGCGTATCAGTAGCTTCTCCATGCTAGACCGTGATGGATTCGTATACCGAAAAGAGACGATGTAGGGGAAGGCGCAGGCTGCGCACCGAAGGCTCGCCTGCCGGGCTCAAACGTAGCATGAACAAGGGAGACTCGGGCCCAGGAAAAAAACCCGCCAGTTCGTGCTCCACGGCGGCGAGTTCCGAGCGATGATGTTCCGCCAGATCCGACAGCAAAGGCGCGGCATGCGAAAGGAAGATCGGCGCCGAGATCGGATGGACGGACCAGCCCAGGCGGTTAGCTTCCATCCAGAGCCGTTGCCCCGCACTGCCACCCTGCAAACGATCTCCCAGCGCTCGGCCCTTTGTGGTGACCACCGCCACCGCAGAGGCGTGCACGATGCCCTTGCGTGAGAAGCGCTGCAGGGCCCGACCACCTCTCCAGTCATCTACGAGCCGCATGGCCGCCGGGTCCGACGCGATGCGCAGTGCGGCGAGCTGACCTTCGGTCATCTCCATCGTGGCCAGGTCGAGGCCATCACCGGTGCGCTTCGCCTCCTCTTCGGTCCAGCGGACCTCATGCTCGAAGAACTCGCGGTGACCGGTCGGGTCCAACAACCTGACCTTCTCACTGCGCGAGCAAAGTTCCGCGAGCCGCTTCAGGTCCTCTTGGTCCGTGATGATCCGGAGCCCACAGCCGGGAACGTTGGACACGGCTTTCCGGAGCATCTCGATGTCAGGTTCCGGAAAGGGTACCCGATCGACCACCTTGCGGTTGGTACAGCGCCTGGCGATCCATGGCTCCAAGGCCTCAGGTGATGGTGCGATCGCGGGTCCAGCCTCTATCACAGCGATGAGCGGATCGGTCAAGGATCCGGCGCTCTGTTCGATGGAAAGTGCGATGCCTCTCGACCTCGCCACAAGGCGGATGTTCTCGAGACTCGCACCCAGGGCGATATGCGACATCAGGTGGTCCGGATCCCAATGGGAACGGGAGCGGACCGTGTCATGGAAAAGGAAGAACCGGCCCTCGGCAAGCACGAAGCGCCAGGGCTGTGCATTCCCGGCGGACGGCGCCAAGGCGGCAGCGCGCGCCAGTTCCTCAGCCAGCTCACGCGACATCGGATGCACGGCCGGTCCCAGTTCGCGAGACTTCCCATTGACGATCGTGGTCGGGTCGAACTCCTCCACCGGAGTGGGTCTCGCCTGCTCAGGGACCAGCTTCCTATTGCTGCTGATGAGCGATTCCAGATCGATGTACCAACGTCCGGAGGCGGTGAACTGGCTGAGCAGGATGCGTCGATGTACATCAGCCGTGATGGCTCCTCCCAAGGCGACGGCACTGGCCAGCTGAGGCCAGGTGGAGACCGTTTCACCCATTTCGATCATGGAAGCCTTCATGCGCGTGCTCAGTGTGTCCGTACCCACGATCGGGAGCATGTAGGGGATCTTCTGCTCGTTGGTCATCGGCCTGCCCGCGGCTTCGAGGTCGAGGTGGTCGATCCAACCATGCATCAAGGGACGTTCTGGTTCCAGGTCGAAACGCTCCACGTCGAGGCAACCCCGGTCGCTCATGTCCATCACCACCGGGATACGAAGGGCCTTGGCCTTCTGCCGGGCCAGGATCTTGATGTCCACACTATCGCATTCCTCGATCAGAAGATCGAGCTTGCCACCCTCGGTGAAGAACCTGTCCATATTCTCCTTGGTGAGGCCATCAGGGAAGATGGTGACCTGGAGGAAGGGGTCCAGTTCCGCGATCTCGCGAGCGGTGTTCACCACCTTCGGAATGCCCATCTCGTGGATCCCGCTACGGATGCGATTGAGATTGCTGAGCTCCAGCGTGTCGAAATCCGCGAGGCGTATCTCGCCGAAGCTCCGTTCCAATGCCAGGGTCAAGCTGACGCTCTGACCAACGCTCAGACCGACCACGCCTACCTTCTTTCCGGCCAGGATGGCCTGTTCCTCCCTGGTGATCTTATTCCGGTTCCGATCGGTGCGCACAAGGGCGAATTCCACCTCGTCGAGGATGTGGACCAACCGGTGTGACCATGGAAAGTACACCCATACCCCGTATAGGATCGGGTCCGTGCCTTCCAGGTGGGCGATGGCCGCTTCGTGCAGTTCAACGCGCGTGAACACCTTCTCCGGGTGAAGGGACTTTACCAGTTCGACCAACTGTCCGTGCAGGGTGTCGCGCACCACCGCTCCCTGCGTCAACAAGACGTTGAGCCGGTCAAGACCGGGATCTGCTCCGGGGCGGATGAACTCCGGCCGGTAGGCAGGGCCGTCAGTCGGCCCTCCGCCCAAGGCGGTACGGATCACATCCAAGTTCATTGAGAAGCGGTTCCAAGGTTTCTGAAAGTGGGGGTGAAGGTAGATTCCCAAAAGTTATCAACAAAATATTAACATAATAGGACGCAACCTTTCGACGGAAAGGCCCGTAAGGGGGGCGACAAACGCGATACGTACCGATGAGCGCAGTACCACTCCATCAGCCTGGACCAGCACGTCCTTGCGTTCTGTTCGTTGATGACGATGCGGGGAACCGCCAGGCCTTCCTGAGCACGTTCCGTCGTGACATGGACGTGCTGATCGCGAAGGACATGAAGGAGGTTTGGGAGCATCTCGCCACGAGTCACGTGCACGTGGTGATCGCCGACCAACGGATGCCTGGAACGCCGGGCAGTCAGATGCTGGTCCTGGTCCGTGAGCGGTATCCGGCCATCAAGCGCATGCTCATCACTGGTTACTCCGACATCGAGGCGGTGATCGAGGCCGTGAACAAGGCGGGTGTCATGCACTACTGCTCCAAACCGTGGGACCCCGCGGAACTGGTGCAGGTCGTTCGCAAGGCGTACGACGAGGTGCGTGCCGAAGAAGAGCGGGTCGCGTACACGGAGAAGCTTATCACGGCCAATCAGCAACTGGAGTTCGCACTGCGGCAGAGGCTGCTTTCCTGAATCGGATCGAACCGACCACACCCGGCGCCATATTCCCATGAAGGTGGCGCCTTTCTTTGCGGCATGATCCGGATCGCCCGTTCAACGGTCGTTATGGCCTTTCCTCTATTCCTGTCCAGCGCGCACGCACAGTGCGATCGATGGCAGCAGCGCGTGGAATACACCATGCAGGTCTCCCTGGACCACAGGGACCATCGGTTCCAAGGGACGACACGCCTGGTGTATTCCAATAACAGCCCGGACACCCTGAACGAGGTCTTCTTCCATTTGTACTTCAATGCGTTCCAGCCCGGTAGTGAGATGGACGTACGCTCGCGCACCATTGAGGATCCTGATGAGCGCATCGGAGGGCGGATCGCTGAGCTGGAGCCACACCAGGTGGGACGGTCCGTTGTTTCCGACTTCAAGCAGGATGGCCGGCACGCGGACCTGACGCCGATGGGAACGGTGCTGAAGGTGTCACTCCCCAGGCCATTGCTTCCCAAGCGGACCAGCACGTTCGAGTTCTCCTTCACTGGTCAGGTGCCCGTTCAGATCCGGCGGAGCGGACGCGACAATGTGGAGCAGGTCGCCTATAGCATGGCGCAATGGTATCCCAAACTGGCGGAGTATGACGCCCGTGGTTGGCATGCTTACCCGTACGTGGGTCGCGAGTTCCACGGCGTCTGGGGGGATTTCGACGTGACCCTGGAGATGGATAGCGCCTTCACCATCGCGGCCACCGGCGTACTTCAGAACGCTTCGGAGATCGGGCATGGTTACCCCACCGGTAAGCGGGGTTTGAAGCGACCCGCTGGTGACAGGCTACGCTGGCACTTCGTGGCGAAGAACGTGCACGATCTCGCCTGGGTGGCGGACCGCGACTTCGTACACACCATCACCCAGGTGCCGGATGGCCCCGAGCTTCATTTCTTCCACAAGGATGGACCGGAGTATGAGGCCGTCTGGAAGGAACTGCCGGCGTACATGGTGCGCAGCTTCGAGCACATGAGCACCAATTTCGGGAAGTATCCCTGGCCCCAGTACAGTTTCGTGCAGGGGGGAGATGGTGGTATGGAATACCCCATGCTCACGATGATCACCGGGAAGCGGCGCCTCGGGTCGCTTGTCGGTGTGAGCGTTCATGAGAGCGTGCACAGCTGGTACCATGGTGTGCTGGCCAGCAATGAAGGCCGATTCGCGTGGATGGACGAGGGTTTCACCGAATACGCGGGTAGTGAGGTGATGCAGGCGTTGTTCCCAAGGGATGGTGACCCCCATGCCGGATCAATGGCCGGTTACCAGGCCCTGGTCAAGAGCGGACACCATGAACCAGCAAGCATCCACGCCGACCACTTCCTCACCAACAAGGGCTATGGTGCGACCGCTTACAGCTTCGGGGAGATGTTCGTGTACCAGCTTGGTGCGGTGATCGGGGAGGAGAAGTTGAAGGAGGGTTTGCGACGGTACTTCGATGTATGCGGGTTCAAGCATCCGGAACCCATCGACTTCGAGCGCGTCCTGGAGAAAGGGAGCGGCCTGGAGCTGGATTGGTACTTCGACGAATGGATCAATACGACACGAACGCTCGATCTTGGGATCCGAGCTGTTCTGGGCGTTGGTGACAGCACGACGATCGAGATCGAACGCCTCGAGGACCAGCTGATGCCGGTGGACATTGAAGTTGAATTCCGGGATGGGACCAGGCGCTACTACCACGTCCCATTGTCCCTCACACGAGGCGCGAAGAGCTTCGGATCGGACCGTTATCCGTTCACCGTGCTGGCCCCATGGACTTGGACATACCCCAGCTACTCATTCTCCATCCCTATGGCATTGGGGGCCATTCGCTCCATCACCATCGATCCGTTGCATCGCACGGCTGACATGGATCGGAATAATGACCGCGTGGAATTCCCGAACGGTTCGACCGGCTTCGCGCGTCCGTGATCGGATGGTATGAAAGAAGCCCCGGAGGTCATCCAGGGCTTCCGGGCAAGGGTCGTGGTTCAGGCGGTGACCTCCTCCTCCTTATGGCTGTTGATGAGGCGGTGCTGCAGATCGCTTGGGACCGGCTGGTAGGCCAGGAAACGTTCCGTGTAGGTCCCGCGGCCCTGGGTGAGGCTGCGAAGGCTCGTGCTGTACCGGTCCAATTCCGCTAAGGGGGTGTGGGCCTTGATGACCTGGTAGCGGCCGCTGCTGTCCACGCCCATCACGATGCTGCGCCTGCCCTGCAGGTCCGTCATCACATCCCCCATGAGATCGGCCGGTACACGTACCTCCAACTCCTGGATGGGCTCGAGCAGTTGTGGATCGGCATTGGTGAATGCCTCCCGGAACGCCTGCAGCCCAGCGATCTTGAAACTGATATCGTTGCTGTCCACGGGATGCATCTTGCCATCGTGCACGATCACGCGAATGTCACGCGCGGGCGAGCCGGTCAATGGGCCATGCTCCATCTTCTCCATCACCCCTTTCAGGATGCTCGGCATGAACTTGTTGTCGATCACACCACCCACGATGCAATTGTAGAACACGAGCTTTCCGCCGGTGGGCAGGTCGTGCTCCTCCTTGCCACGCACGCTATGGCCGGAGGGCTCAGGCATGTCCTCGTGCCATGGCTCGATGCGGAGGTGCACCTCGCCGAACTGGCCACTGCCACCGGTCTGCTTCTTGTGGCGGTACATGGCCGCCGCACCCTTGCGGATGGTCTCGCGATAGGGGATGCGCGGTGCGCTGAACTCCACATCCACCTTGTAATGATGGCTCAGCTTCCACTTCAACAGGCTGAGATGCAGATCGCCCTGAGCTCCGATGAGCTGCTGTCCGGTCTCGCGGCTGTAAGACAGGACGATGGTCGGGTCCTCCTTTTGGATCTCGAGCAGCGCCGCGTGTAGTTTCTCCTCCTGTTTCTGGTCCGCAGCCTTGATCACCTGGCGCAAGCGGGGCTCCGGGAAGGCGATGGGGCGAAGCTTGACACTCGTACCAGGAGCATGCAATGTATGTGCAGTAGCGGTGTCCTTCAATTTGATGGTACCACCGATATCCCCCGCTACGAGCTTCTTCACAGGCCTCCGTTCCTTGCCGTCCACGATGAACAGCTGGTTGATCCGTTCGGTGGTGCCGGTATTGTCATTCACCAGGTCCTGTCCTTCCCCCACCTCTCCGCTCATCACCTTGAACAAGGTGATGTGACCGGCACGCGGTTCGATCATGGTCTTGAAGGTGAAGAGAACGGGTGGTCCATCAGCGGAACACTCCAAGGTGCCTCCGTCCGCCAGTTCCTCCGCCGGCATCTCCAGGGCGGCGGGAGCCACGTTGTCGATGAACCCCATGAGCCGTCCACTGCCCATGTTCCGCAAGGCGCTCAGGCAGAACACGGGGAAGCAGGAACGCTTCATCATGCCCTGCTTCAGCCCTTGACGCATCTCGTCCTCGTCAAGCTCACCCTTTTCGAAGTAGTGTTCCATCAGGGTCTCATCGTTCTCCGCGGCCTTCTCCACCAATTCCTTGTGCAGTGCTTCGGCACGTTCGCGTTCACTTTCCGGGATGGCTTCCTTCTCCGGTTTTCCACCGGCATCCTTGAACACGTACATCGTCATCTTCAGCAGGTCGATGATGCGGTGGAAACCGTCACCCTGTTCCACGGGATACTGCATCACCGTGACGGCGCTTCCGAAGTGCTCCCTGGCCTGGGCCACGGTGGTGTCGAAGTCGGCGTTGGGGTGATCGAGCTGGTTCACGCCGATGATCACCGGTCTGTCATAATGGGCGAGGTGGTCCCACACAAGGTCCGTCCCCACCTCCACGCCATGCGGGGCGCTCAGCAGCAGCACGCAGGTATCGGCCACGCGCAACGCGGGGATCGTTTCACCCACGAGGTCATCGAGGCCCGGGGTGTCGATGATGTTGATCTTGTAGTTCCGCCATTCGGTGTGAAGGACGGTGCTGTACACGCTGCTTCCACGTTCGTGCTCCAGTTCGTGGTGGTCGCTCACGGTGTTCTTGTCCTCGACTCGGCCGCGGCGTTGGATAAGACCCGCTTCGAAGAGCATGGTTTCGGCCAGCGTGGTCTTGCCGCATCCGTGGGATCCGAGCAGGACGATGTTCTTGATGTGTTTGGCATCGAAGACTTTCATGGCACAGGGGGATTGAGGTGGATGTTGGTTCGACATGCCACCGTGGAGGTCCCTCCGGGCCATGGAACACGGTCCGAAGCGGACGCGCGGAGGAAGGTTGAAGGTAACGACCGGATGACCGGACTTCCAACACTTCGAGCGGATCGGACACAGGAGACCGCACCCGGCGAAGGCGGAAGGTTCCTTACCTCAAGGATGGATCAATTCAGGGACTCCATGGCCCGCATGCCTTGTAGGCGCTTAAGGCGGGCCACCACCTCTTCATAACTGGCGGGCAGGTTCAATTCCTTCTGCGGGCAGAAGCCATGATCCTTACCGGCCTGATAGCCCTCCACGGAGGTCGACGTTCGCTCTTCAGCTTCGTTCGGCGATGCGTTCTCGGCGTTCTCCTGCTTCACGGTCAACTCGGGGAATGGGGCGCTTCAGGACCGAAGCGGCCCGAAAGCTAGTTCATCGACGAGGGTGTGCGCAAGAGTCGCTGGACCGATTCGTCACATGCTCGGATTCCAACTTGGGCCCGAACCCCCACCTTTGAAGTACCAATGCACGACCCATGGCCTTGAGACAACACCTCCTTGCCGGAATCCTGGCGATCCCATCCAGCGCGACGATCGCTCAGTATAACCAACAGGGAATGATGCACCTGAGCATCGGAACGGCGATAGGCGCGCATGCCACCGAATTGGAGGGGAGGTACCAGGTATTCGGGTTCACGGTGACCGAAACGAATTCGGATGGAGCCGCCACGGTCACCTTCCCGATCCAGCTAGGCTATGCGCTTGGTGACCGGTTCACCTTGGGGCTGCTCGTTGAACCCGGGAGCTATGTGCCCGACACGGCCAGTACCGATCAGCGGAACGGCATCGTGAATTTGGCCATCGAACCCCGTTTCTACATCATCAATGCGGACCGGATCGCCTGGCACGCGTCCATGCAACTGGGCGGGGCCGCGCTGCACATCACGGACAAGGACCCTGAGGTGGATGCCCGTTACTCCGGTGGGGCCTTCGGTCTTGGTACCGGCTTGGCGTTCGGTCTGGGGGGCGTCATCGGCCTTGGATTCGACCTGCGTTTCATGTCCACGCGGATGGATCTGAAGGCCATGGAGATCAATGGGGCGAGCGTCACCGACTTCTATCAGGCCACCCTGCGGACAGGTGGGGTGGTCGCCCAATTTTCGCTCGCCTTCCGGTTCGGAGGTGGATAGTCGCGATCCCGTTCGCCTCGAATCGGGCTGGCCCGGAGCCGATGACCGTTCCTTGCGCACACATCCCCCGGCGGAGCGCTGATGACGTGCTGATGGATCATCTCGATCCCTACATTTGCGCCCCCGTCGGGCGTGCCTGGCGGTGATGCCTCCCTAGCTCAGCGGTAGAGCAGCTCATTCGTAATGAGCAGGTCGCCGGTTCAAATCCGGCGGGAGGCTCCGGAAGGGACCGCCATAGCGGTCCCTTTCTCATTGGTCCACCAACGCACTGGCGCGGCGTGCCACGCGGATCCCGATGGCCACGCCCATGCCTCCGAGTCCGACCGCAACGACCACCCGTTCCGAGCGGCGCTCGATGATCGGGGACTTGGACGGCCCCATGCCCATGATCCCGCTCCAGCGACGCTCAATATTGAAAGGCTGACCTGGGATTATCAAGGTCCGAAGCAGTTCCTCCAGTGCATCCTGGATCCGGACGGTGGTCCCTTCTTCCGCCGTTGTCTCTCCGACGATGTCAAGGTTGCGGCCGCCTCCCAGCAACACCCCGCCCTGGTGGTCGCGGAAATAGTAGAAACCCTCATCGTAATGGAAGGTGCCCCGAATGCGGAGCCCGGGGATCGGAGAGGTCTTTAGCACCTGGCCGCGAGCTGGTTCCACGGGCAGATCGGGCAATAGCTCATGGGCATACCCGTTCGTGCACACAGCGACCATGGCCGTATCCATCTCGAGGCCGTCCTCCATCCGCAGGGTCACCGAACTTGGCGATTCCATCAGGCTGACCACCCGGGTACGGGGCCGGAATACGATACCTTCTGCGATCACTTTCCGCACCAGGGAGAACATGAGCTTGCCAGTGTCGAGGGGGCCTTCAAGGTCCGTACGTACGAGATGCCCGACGCCGGCCAGCCCGAAGCGTGCGATCGCACGATCATCCCATCGGAACACCTGTTCTCCGAAGATCGGTCGAAGGGTATCATTCAGAGCATTGAACCGATCGGCCACTTCGGTGTACACGTCGGTATGCGTTGGATAGATCTCATGACCACCCGTTGCTTCGAACCCGATCGCGGTATCACCGAGTTCAGACCTGAGCTCGAGCAGGCCTCTCCAACGCTCCTCCACACGCGCCAGCATGGCTTCAGCTCCTTCCTTGTCCAGGTCCGCCAGGAGTTCGCTGGGACTTCCGAAGCACGCGAATCCAGCGTTCTTCACACTGGCGCCGCTGGGGAAGGCACCACGCTCCACCACCAGCACCCTATGTCCTGGGTGCTTGCGTTTATGGAAGAGCGCGGTGAAGAGGCCGACGATCCCACCACCGATCACCACGAGGTCGGGCCTCGCATGGAACTGTTCCGCTTCCCAGATGCTGTGCATTCGGTCGTGCCCAAGGTCGACCGACCCGGACCGCGCCCAAAGATCTCGTAAATTGGCCCGTTCGATGAACAGCCTGCAAGTCGTTCAGCGTCAAATGATATACAAGGGAATTGGTCTGGCACGATGGTGCTGGTCGTTGCTCCTCATGACCACCGTGGGCATCGTTGGTGCCCAGGTGGATAATGTGATGATCTATGGGACGGTGAAAGACCTCACCAGCTCGAAGAAGATGGACGGGGTCAGCGTGGTCGTGTTCAAGAACGGGGCGAAGCTGATCGAAGTACCGACGAACGCGAGTGGTAAGTACGAGGTGAACCTGGACTATGGGGCTGACTACAAGATCCTGGTGGCCAAATCAGGTTTCGTTGGAAAGAACATCACGATCGATACCAGGAACGTTCCGGAAGAGGAGCGTCAGGGGGGGCATGGCATGAACATCGATTTCTCGATCATGTCCGATCTGCCGGGCATCGACTATTCGGTGCTCAACGAACCGTTCGGCATGGCGAAATACACCGGCGGCACCTTCACATGGGACCTGGAGTACACCAATCGGATGCGCGATGCACAAGCGCGCCTGATGAAGGAGTACGACGACATGCGAAAGCGCGAGGGCGATGCGGAGGCCAAATACAACAAGCTGATGCAGGATGGCACCAACGCCATGACCTCGTCCGACTTCAAGAAGGCCGTGGATGCCTTCAATGGGGCATTGGCCGTTAAACCTGGTGACGCGGTGGCCACGGCCAAGCTCAGCGATGCCAAGATGCGTCTGGATGCCTTGGATGCCGACAAGAAGCGCAAGGAGGAGTATGCTGCCCTGATCAAGGAAGCTGATGGACTCATGGGCAAGAAGGACTATGCCGGGGCAAAGGGCAAGTACAACGCCGCGCTCGGCATCCAGGACGAGGCCTATCCGAAACAGAAGTTGCGGGAGATCGATGTGATCCTGGCCGACCTGGAGAAGAGGGCGGAGGAGGAGAAAAAGGCCAAGGAGCTTCAGGAGAAGTACCAGGCGGCCATCGCGGCGGCCGACGCCGCATTAAAGGCAGGGAACTGGGACCAGGCCACGGCCAAGTATACCGACGCGAGCAACCTGAAACCGGAGGAGAAGTACCCCAAGGATCAATTGGCGCTCGTTGCCGCCAAGAAGGCGGAAGCGGAGAAGAAAGCAGAGGAGGAACGCAAGGCGAAGGAGCTACAGGAGAAGTACCAGGCCGCGATAACGGCTGCGGATGCCGCATTCAAAGGCAGCGAATGGGATGACGCCACAGCCAAGTACACAGAGGCCAGCAACCTGAAACCGGAGGAAAAATACCCGAAGGACCAGCTCGCGGCGATCCTCCAGAAGAAGGACGAGGCCGCCAGGAAGGCGGAGGAAGAGAGGCTTGCCAGGGAACTTCAAGAGAAGTACCAAGCGGCCATCACCGCAGCGGATGCTGCCTTCAGCAGTGCGAACTATGACGCCGCTGAGGCCAAGTATACCGAAGCCAGTGGATTGATACCGGCCGAGAAATACCCCAAGGACCAGCTGGCCGCGATCGTCAAGAAGCGTGAGGAGCTGGCCAGGAAGGCGGAGGAGGACCGGAAGGCGAAGGAGCTTGACGCGCAATACCAGGCAGCCATCGCAGCGGCTGATGCGGCGTTCGGCAAGGAGTCCTGGGACGAGGCTTCCGCGAAGTACACCGAAGCCAGCGGCCTGAAACCAGCCGAGAAGTATCCGAAAGACCAGCTCGCGGCGATCGTGGCGAGGAAAGCCGCGGCCGAAAAGGCAGCGGCTGAAGCGGCCAGACAGAAGGAATTGGACGAGAAGTACGGTGCAGCCATCGCGGCGGCTGATGCGGCATTCGGCAAGGAGTCCTGGGAGGACGCCACGAAGAAGTACACCGAGGCATCAGGATTGAAGCCTTCGGAGGTGTACCCGAAGGACCAACTGGCCTTGATCGTGAAGCGCAAGGCGGAAGCCGAAGCGCAACGGAAGCAGGAGGAACTGGAGGCACGTTACCAAGCGGCCGTAGGAGCGGCCGACGCGGCGTTCGACAAGGGGGATCACACGTCGGCAAAGGGGAAGTACACCGAAGCATCCGGGATCAAACCTGCAGAGCAATACCCGAAGGACCGTATCGCCGCATGTGACCGGTTGATAGCGGAGGCTGCGCGCAAGGCCGAAGAGGAGCGCAAGGCCGCGGAACTGGAAGCGAGGTATAAGACCTTGATCGCGTCCGCTGACAAGGCCTTCCAGGGAAAGAAGCTGTCCGATGCATTGAACGACTACAAGGATGCTTCGGCCTTGAAACCGGCCGAGACATATCCGAAGGATCGGATCGCTGAGATCGAACAACAACTGGACGCGGCGGCCCAGGCCAAGGCGGAGGAGGAGCGCCTTCTGCGTGAACGACAGGAACGGGACAAGCGATACAACGACCTGGTCACCGCGGCGGACAAGGCTTTCGCAGGGAAGGACTATGAGAAGGCCCGGACGGATTACAGCGCGGCTTCCGGCGTTAAACCTGAGGAGCAACACCCGAAGGACCGGCTGGCCGAGATCGAGCGGTTGCTGGCGGATGCGGCAAGGAAGGCGGAGGAGGACAGGTTGAGGGCGGAACAGGACGCGGCTGAGAAAGCCCGGCTGGCCGAGGAACAACGTCTCGCCGCTGAAGCAGCCGCCGCGGAGAAGGCCAGGTCGGATGAAGAGGCGCGCCGTAAGCGCATGGCAGCGGAGGAGATCGAGTCCCAGTACCGTGAATTGATCGCTGAGGCCGATCTCGCCTTCCGAGGCGATCGATTCGATCAGGCACGCGAGAAGTACAACGCGGCATTGGGGGTCAAGTCTGCGGAACAATATCCCAAGGACCAACTGGCGGCGATCGAGGCGCGTCTGGCGGCGGATGCGGCCAAGCGTTCAGAAGCGGACCGACTCGCGGCTGAACGGGCCCGGCTCGAGTCGGAGCGACGGGCCAGGGAAGCAGCGGACGCGGAGGCGGCGCGTTTGGCCGCAGAAGCCGATCTGGCCCGTGATGAAGCTGAGCGCAGGCGCCGTGAACAGGAGGCCGAGGCCGCGCGACTTGCTGCGGAAGAGCGTGACCGGCTGGCCCGGGAGGACGCGCGCGCCATGGAGGAGCAGTACAGGGCCTTGATCACGACGGCGGACCAGGCCCTGGCCTCCAAGGAGTATTCCAGCGCACGATCGACCTATGCACAAGCGAGCGACATGCGACCGGAGGAGACCTACCCGTTGGCCAAGATCGATCAGATCGATCGGCTGTTGGCCGAGCAGGAGCGACTGCGCGCGGAAGCAGAGGCTGCCGCGCAGCGCCGGAACACGGTCACTGTGGATGAACCTCGGACCCAGGTCCGGAGCGATGGTGGTCAAGAGGATGAAGCGGTGCGATTCATGCGTGAAGCACGAGAACGCGAGGAAGCGGAGAAATACGAGCGGATCAAGAAGTTGCGTGCCGCCCTTGATCAAGAGGAACTCGCCATGAGCGAGAAGGCGGCCGATCGGCGCCAGTCGGAGGTGACCGACAAGGAGCGGACGGTCGCTGAGAATGGGCGGTTGTACGAGGGAAGTGGATCATCACGCATGCAACGGGCGGAGGAGATCGAGTCCTATCGCCAGGCGCTGGAAGAGGCGGAGAAGTCCCGCCGTGAGCGTGCCAGAGAAGTGCGCGAGGCCGAGTACGATACCAAATTGGCCGTTGAACAGGCTGCGGACGATCGGAACCAGACGTGGTACGAGCAACAGGAGCAGCGGACGGTGGCGATGGAGGACAGGAAGGAGGAGCTCGCTACGGTGGAACGTGCACGGATATCGGCCGGTGAAGAGCGATCCACCCAGGCCCGCACGGATGCCGATGTCCTGCGCGAGCAGAACGAAGCGATGGTCACGCGCGGCGCAGCCACCGGTGCGGTCAGGCAGCGTGATGTGGAGAACGAGAAAGTATCTCTTCAGGCGCGGGAGGCCACCTACTCCGGGAATAGTGCGAGCACCCGAGCAGTGGTGAAGGAGCGCCTGGACAACATCGTGGTGAACCAACCTCGTGGTTACGCCGACTACAACCGTTCCAAGCTTGCCCAGGAATATCCGGAGGGAGTGACCGAGGAGAGCTATACCGAGGGCAACAAGGTGATCATCCGTCGTGTGGTGGTCAACGGGAACAAGGCGGACGATTATTCGAAAGTGATCGCGAAGTGGGGCACGTTCTACTTCAAGAACGGGCAGAGCATCACGGAGACCATGTGGCGTGGCGGAACGGAGTGAACAGGCGGCTGGCCGTTCAGTTCTTCTTGCGCTTGCGTAACTGACCGACCAGGTCGGCGATCTGCTCCGCACTCAATTGCTTTCCGCGGAATTTCCGGTCACCATCCACCAGGAAGATCTTCGGGGTCGAGAAGACATCATAGGTGTCCGCGTAGTTGAGGCTCTCGATGGTGGTCAGCTTCGGTATGAACTTCCGGGGATCCTTCTTCGCTTCCTCGAACACGTGTTGGGTGAGGCCCACGTTCACCCAATCCAGATCGTGCTCACGGATGAAGGCCTTCCAGTCACGCATCAGGATGGAGTCGACCGCCTTTGCCACGCAGTACACCTCGATGTCGAGTTCCTTGAAGCGCTCCTTGTACACCTTGGCGATCTCGGGCAGCTCCTTCTTGCAGTGACCGCAATGTGGATCCCAGAAGATGATGACCACGTACTCCTGGGGTAGGTCATAGAAGTTGATCCAGTTCTGCTCGGTCGTATCCGTCAGGCTCAGGTAGGGCGCCTTGTTCCCGATCACCAGAGGGGCCTGCTTCTTCACCCGTTCGCACAGCTTCTCCAACTTGTCCTCGGGCATCCAGTCCACACGACCGGGTCGGCCGTTGGTGGGGCAGTAATAGGTCAGTCCCATGTGCACGAACACCGCGTCCATGCCCATGATGTCGCTCGTCTCCGCCTTGTGCGTGACCGTGTTCACCATGTACTTGAACACCTCGTTCTTCCCATCCGTGCGTGCGATCAGGTGGTCGATCTGGGTGTTCAACGTGTCGGGCACTTGCGGCAGGGTCTTCGTGAAGTACTCCTCGAACTTGTTCGCGAAGACCGGAACACGCACGATGCGCTCGTCCTTCAGGTCGAAATTGTCCCAGTAGTGGTCGCGGTACTGATAATATTGCGCCGCACTGTCCAACGAGCCGTCCGACTTGCGGATCTCCGGCAGCTCCGGGGACATGCTCATTCGTACCAAGGCGGCCGCCAGAAGTCCCGGGTTGGCGGCGATCAGGTCGTTCTGGTACTTCTTCACGGCCTTGTCCAGTTCGTCCAAACGAGCACGCAATCCGTTCTTCGCCAAGGGATCCTTCTGTGCATCCAGCTGTGCTTTGATCAGATCACTTTCCTTCTTCCTGTCGTTCAGGAAGCGGATGTAGTCCAGGAAGACCTGGTTCTCCTTTGAACTCTTCACCACCAGGTTCCCGACGAGGTCGGTGGTGTCCGATGCCATGCGGATCACCGGTTCGTTCACGATCATCTCGAAGTACTTCGGCCCGGGTATCACCACGGCGTAGACGCCGGCCTTGTAGCCCTTCTTGCTCTTGAACACGATGCGGCCCTTGATATCGGCCACTGCGGTATCAGCGTAGTAAAGCTTGTTGCCGTAATAGTTGGCGAGGTAGATGGTGTCCTTTCCCGTACCGGGTATCGTCACCTCGATGTCGCGCACAGGCGCATCCTGTGCGTGGATGTGGGATAGAACGAGGAGGAGCGGGAGGAGGGTGGTAAGTGATCCACGCATGGGTGCAAAATTAGCAGCGGTCGCAAGGAGCAAAACCTGTTCCAATACCGGACGTCCGCCTGCTACGTGCAGGTTGGTCGGGTGGTTGGTTAAGGCTTGTTAACGGCTCAGACCATCTCGGTCTTGAACTCGCTCGTGGTGTGGAAAGTGATCTCCGGATTATTGCGGCGCTCAAGATCGAGCATGTAGGCACTGGGCGCCATGAAGACGGGATTGCCATCCTTGTCCTGTACGATCTGTTGGGCCTTGATGCGGATGAACTGGTCAAGCGCGGCCTGGTCCGTGGTGGTCATCCAGCAGGCCTTGTGTGCCGCGATCTGCTGGAAGCTGCATTTTGCGCCGTACTCATGTTCGAGGCGGTAGGCGATCACCTCGAACTGGAGTTCACCCACACAACCCACGATCTTCTTGTTGCCCGGTTGCTGTGTGAACAGCTGTGCGACGCCTTCGTCCGTTAGTTGCCGGATACCCTTGTCCAGTTGCTTGGTCTTCATGGGATCCAGGTTCACCAGCTCGCGGAAGAGCTCCGGAGAGAATGCCGGGATGCCCCGGAATTGGAACGTGGCACCCTCAGTGAGGGTGTCACCGATCTTGAAGTTCCCCGTATCGAACAGGCCGATCACATCGCCGGGCCAGGCCTCCTCCACGATCGATTTCTGGGCCGCAAGGAAGTTAGTGGGAGTGGCGAAGCGCAGCTGTTTGTCCAGCCGCACATGCTTGTAGTACGTGTTGCGCTGGAAGCGGCCTGAGCATATGCGCAGGAAAGCGATGCGGTCACGGTGGTTGGGATCGAGGTTCGCGTGGATCTTGAAGACGAAACCGCTGAACTTCGGGTCCTCGGGATGGACATCCCCTTGATCAGTGGGCCTCGGCCCGGGAGGTGGTGCGATACCAACGAATGCGTCGAGCACCTCCTTGACACCGAAGTTGTTGAAGGCGCTTCCGAAGAACACCGGGGCGATCCCACCCTCCCTGTATGCGCTGATGTCGAGCGGGTCATACACACCCTCGATCAGGTCGATGTCATGACGCAACTGGCCCGCAGGGTCCTCTCCGATCCGTGTGGCGAGACGTTCATCACCAAGGTCCTCGATCCGTTCGCTAACGGCTTCCACCTTGGTCTTTCCCGGATCGAATAGGCGAAGCCCCTTGCTGTAGAGGTCATAAACCCCCTGGAAAGTGGCACCGATCCCGATGGGCCAGCTCATGGGTCGCACCTTGATCGACAATTTCTCCTCCAGTTCATCCAACAGGTCGAAGGGGTCCCGTCCTTCCAGGTCCAGTTTGTTGATGAAGACGATGACCGGTGTGTTCCGCATCCGGCATACCTCCATCAGCCGTTCGGTCTGGGCCTCCACGCCTTTCACACAATCGATCACCAGCACCACGCTGTCCACGGCGGTAAGGGTGCGATAGGTGTCCTCCGCGAAGTCGCGGTGACCAGGGGTATCGAGCAGGTTGATGAGCTTGCCTCCGTAATGGAAGGTCATCACGGATGTGCTCACGGAGATGCCGCGCTGCCGCTCGATCTCCATGAAGTCACTCGTGGCACCGCGCCTGATCTTGTTGCTCTTCACCGCACCGGCCGTTTGGATGGCTCCCCCATAGAGCAGGAACTTTTCCGTCAATGTGGTCTTGCCCGCATCCGGGTGACTTATGATGGCGAAGGTCCGCCGGTGTTCGATCTCTTCCTTCAACGACATGGCTCAGGCCCGATGCCGGAAGCATTCCATGCATGGGGCGGGCAAAAGTAGCCCTTGGTCGAAAGCGGGGTGGTAGGTTGGCCGGCTCATCTAGTTTTGGACCAAACCTGCACCAGAATGACCCGACGATCCGTACTTGTCACGCTGTTCATCACGAATCTTGCCTTCGCCCAGGACCCGGTGACCATCGCCCTCGAGAATTTCGCATCCGGCCTGGACTCGCCGGTGGATATCGCCCACTGTGGGGATGAACGTCTCTTCGTGGTGGAGCAGGCGGGTGTCATTCGCATCGTTTCACCGGACGGTACGGTAGCGACCGCACCGTTCCTGAACATCCAGGACCGTGTGAACGACAATGGGGGAGAGCAGGGCCTTCTCGGGCTGACCTTCGATCCGGGCTATACGGGGAACGGCAGGTTCTACGTGTACTATACAGCTGGTTCTGGCAATGGGACCTCGCGCGTATCGCGTTTCACGGTGACCGCCGATCCGGACGTTGCTGATCCGGCCAGCGAGGAGATCCTCTTCACCGTGGCCCAACCGGCCTCCAACCACAATGGCGGTGACCTGGCGTTCGGCCCGGATGGCTACCTCTATGTGGGATTCGGGGATGGAGGAAGTGCCAACGACCCTTGGAACAATGGACAGACCTTGACCAACCCCCTTGGCGATATCCTGCGGTTGGACGTGAGTGGTGAGTCTGGATACACGATCCCTGCTGATAATCCATGGACAGGTCTTGCGAACGACACCATGCCCGAGATCTGGGCCAGTGGACTGCGCAACCCCTGGCGCTTCGGATTCGATGCGCTCACGGGGGACCTATGGATCGGTGATGTGGGCCAGGGACAGCGGGAGGAGGTGGACTTTTGGCCTGCCGGTGACAATAGTGGACCCAACTTCGGATGGCGTTGCTACGAGGGAGGGATACCGACACCTGGGATCAGTGATGATTGCCCACCGATCACGGCATTCGTGACCCCGGTCACGGCCCATAACCACACGGATGGCTGGTGCTCCGTCATTGGTGGCCGGGTCTATCGTGGAGTGGAGTTCCCGCGCTTGAGTGGCCTGTATATCTACACGGATTACTGCCCGACACCCTATTTCGCCCTCCAACCGGATGGTGAAGGAGGTTGGACGCGGATACAGGTCCGGCAGAGCAATGGAGGGACGGGCACCTCCTCCATTGCGGAGAATAGCTCCGGGGAATTGTTCGTTACGAATGTGAACAGCGGTACCGTTAAACGGATCGTTGACGAATGTCCGATGCCTGCACCGACGATCACCGTGAACGGTGATCAGTTGATCAGCAGCCCGGCGGACAGCTACACCTGGTTCGTGGACGATGAGGAGATACCGGGCGCGGACACCCAGGTCATCGTTCCGGAGGTGCCGGGTGTCTATTATGTGGTAGGCGGATTCGGGGCTTCCTGCGAACTGACGAGTGGAACGGTCCTGGTCAGCCAGACATCGCTGAGCGAAACCGGGACCAACGACTTCGCCGTGTCACCCGTTCCTGCCCGGGAGATCCTCATTATCGATGGGATACCCGGGGGGACGGTCCGGATCGATCTGCTGGATATGGCAGGGAAGCAGGTATTATCGGCCAATGTGAACGGTGCGATACGCATGAACCTCGAGGTCGACGAACTCAGGAACGGCAATTACCTCCTTCGCCTTATCGAAGGTGATGGGTATGTGCTTCAGCAACGCTTGGTACAGGTGCAGCATTGACCTGTTG
>JAGQVR010000198.1 GCA_020437875.1 Flavobacteriales bacterium | reverse complement strand
AGAGCGCGACCGTGACCGTCGCACTGAACACTCCGCCCGACGCGGGTTCCGATGGAAGCATCACCCTCTGCAGCAGCGATGCCCCGGCCTCGCTCTTCGCACAACTCGGCGGTACACCTGATGCCGGTGGGACCTGGAGCGGGCCCAGCGCAGTGAGCGCTGGCATGATCGATCCGGCCTCAATGAGCGCTGGTGTTTACACCTACACGGTCGCTGGTGTTGCACCCTGCCCGGATGAGAGTGCGACCGTGACCGTCACGATCAACGCGCCACCGGATCCCGGCACAGTTGGCGCGATCGCGTTGTGTGCGACCAGTCCTCCGACTTCCTTGTTCGCTGTCCTTGGAGGAAGCCCTGATGCGGGCGGTACTTGGTCCGGACCAAGCAGCTTGAACGGTGCTTTGTTCGATCCGACATCGATGAATGCCGGCACGTACACGTATACCGTTAATGGTGTTACCCCTTGCCCGGCGGCATCCGCTGACGTGATGGTCAACGTGGTCAGCAACCCCGACCCTGGAGTGCCCGGTTCGATAACACTCTGCACATCCGCGAACGTGGTCGACCTCTTCGAACAACTGGGCGGTTCACCGGACCCAGGCGGCACCTGGACCGGTCCGAGTGCGATAGTGGGAGGGCAGTTCGACCCAGGTACCATGGCTGCCGGTGTATACACCTACACCATCAACGTTCCACCGCCGTGTGTCAGTGTCAGCAGCACGGTCGCCGTGAACCTGGTGCAGCCACCTGACGCGGGGACTGACGGCAGTCTCACCCTATGCATCAGCAGTCCGACGACATCACTCCTGTCCTCCTTGGGTGGATCACCAGATGCTGGCGGCACCTGGAGCGGCCCCAGTCCGGTGGTTGGAGGATCCTTCAACCCGGCAAGCATGGCAGCGGGTACGTATACCTATACGGTCGTGGGAACCGCGCCTTGTCCAGCTAGCAGCGCGGACGTCCTGGTGAACGTCGTTGCCACTCCGAATGCTGGCTCACCCGGGAACATCACCGTATGCGCGAGCGATGCCGTCTTCGACCTGTTCGGCCATTTGGGTGGAACACCGGATGCGGGTGGGGCCTGGGCAGGACCGAGCGCGGTCGTGAGCGGCCAGTTCGATCCGGCAACGATGAACGCAGGTGTGTACACCTACACGATCAACGTACCCCCACCCTGCGTGAACGTGAGCAGTACGGTCACCGTCGCTGTGGTGCAGCCGCCGAATGCCGGGAGCGATGGATCTTTGACGCTCTGCATCAGCAGTCCAGCGACCGCACTCCTACCCTCCTTGGGTGGATCACCCGATGCCGGTGGTAATTGGAGCGGTCCAAGCCCGGTGGGGGGAGGGTCCTTCGACCCGGCCAGCATGACAGCGGGGACGTACACGTACACGGTCGCGGGAACCCCGCCTTGTCCGGCGAGCAGCGCGGATGTCCTGGTGAACGTCGTTGCCACTCCGGATGCTGGCTCACCCGGGAACATCACCGTATGCGCCAGCGATGCTGCTTTCGACCTGTTCGGCCAATTGGGTGGAACACCGGATGCGGGTGGAGCCTGGGCAGGACCGAGCGCGGTCGTGAGCGGTCAGTTCGATCCGGCAACGATGAACGCAGGTGTTTACACCTACACGATCAACGTACCCCCACCCTGCATGAACGTGAGCAGTACGGTGACCGTCGCTGTGGTACAGCCGCCGAATGCCGGGAGCGATGGATCCTTGACGCTATGCATCAGCAGTCCAACGACCGCACTCCTGCCCTCCCTGGGTGGATCGCCCGATGCAACTGGAACATGGAGTGGTCCGAGTCCGGTGGTGGGCGGATCCTTCAACCCCGCGAGCATGTTGGCGGGCACGTACACGTATACGGTCGTGGGAACCACACCTTGTCCAGCGAGCATTGCAGATGTCGTGGTCGATGTGGTGGATGCACCGAACGCCGGGCTGCCGGGTAGCTCGGACCTCTGTGCGACGAATGATGCGATCGTGCTCTTCGATCAGCTTGGTGGAACTCCCGATGCAGGCGGAACCTGGAGCGGACCGAGCACGGTGAGCAGCGGAGTGTTCGATCCAGCCACGATGACGGCCGGTGTATATACCTACACCATCAACGTGCCACCGCCTTGCACGAATGCATCAAGCACGGTCACCATCAACGTGGCCCAGCCACCGAACGCCGGCGGCGATGGAGGCACCACCCTTTGTGCAACGAGCACGTCGTTCGACCTGATCACAGCGTTGAGCGGTTCACCTGATGCCGGCGGTGTCTGGAGCGGCCCGAGTCCGGTGATCGGTGGTTCGTTCGATCCCGCGTCGATGACGGTGGGCTTGTACACCTACACGGTGATCGGGGCCGCACCCTGCCCATCGGCGTCCGCTGGGGTGGAGGTGAACGTTGTGGATGAGCCGGACCCCGGTGGCCCGGGCTTCGTCACGATCTGCGCAACGGATGACGCCGTGGACCTATTCACCTGGATCGAAGGCACCCCGGATGCAGGTGGTGTATGGAGCGGTCCAAGCTCGTTGACCGATGGATCCTTCGACCCTGCTGTGCATACGGCCGGCATCTATACATACACCCTCACGGTACCGCCGCCCTGCACGAGCGCAAGCACCACGGTGACCGTCGATGTCGTGCAACCCCCGGATGCGGGTGCCGATGGCGCCATCGTCTTGTGTGCCACGGGTGCGCCGATCGACCTGTCCGATGTACTTGGAGGCTCGCCGGATGCAGGTGGCACTTGGACGAACAGCGGTGGTGGGCCGGCCCCGGGCACCTTCGACCCGACATCGGACATCGCTGGCACTTTCAACTACACCGTGGCCGGTCAATACCCGTGCCCGAACGACATATCGACGGTGACGATCAGCATCACAGATGAACCGTTCGCAGGCAACGACGCGATCCTGAACCTCTGCATCTCCGGTGATCCGGTGAACGTGTTCCCCAGTCTTGGTGGTGCCGATCCGGGCGGCTCGTGGACAGGTCCCGGTAACAGCGCGTTCGATGGCACCTTCACCCCGGGAACGAGCACGCCAGGTGATTACGTTTACCAGGTGACGGGGACACCGCCCTGCCCGAGCGCTTCCGCAACCGTCACGGTCACGCAATTGACGGATCCCGATGCCGGCGTAGATGGAGCCGTCACTCTGTGCAGCAGTAATGCACCCGTGTCGTTGTTCGACCAATTAGGAGGAAGCCCTGATCCTGGAGGGGTCTGGCTGAACAGCGAACTGACGCCGATCGCGGGAACCTTCGACCCTTCTGCGCAGCCGAGCGATGTGTTGTATTACATCCTCTCCGTTCCGCCGCCGTGCGTAAGTGATACATCACGCGTGGTCATGACGGTGGTCACAGCCGTAGATGCTGGCGAGGATGCCACTGTGGCGAGTTGCTCCAGTGGTGCGGACATCGACCTGTTCGCAACACTCGGCGGCAACCCGGATGGAGGTGGGAACTGGATGGGCCCACAGGGAACAACGGATGGCATCTTCTCACCAGGAACGGACCCAGCAGGCACCTACACGTACTCCGTGTTGGCGACGAGTCCGTGTCCGAACATGTCAGCAACGATAACCGTGACCATCGAGGCCCCACCGAACGCGGGGCTGAATGGATCGGCATCACTATGTCCGGAAGCCGCACCGATCAACCTGTTCACGCTCTTGGGCGGTTCACCTGATCCTGGAGGAACGTGGACCGACCCAGGTGGACAGTCGAATTCCGGCACCTTCGACCCGGGCAGCGACCCGGCGGGTACATACACCTACACCGTCCTCGGGGAAATGTGCCCGGACGACGTGGCTACGGCCAGCCTGACCATTTATCTCGTGCCCACGCCGAACGCAGGGCCGGACGCGATCTCATGCGACCTTACCTACGACCTGAACGCCACCGGTAGTTGGTCCAGTGGTAGCTGGAGCGTGCCCGCAGGAGTGACGATGGAAGATGTCAATTCCCCCTCCACCATGGTTTCCGCTCCAGCCGGAGGTAACTACACCTTCAGTTGGAACATCGTAACAGCCGAAGGTTGTACAGGATCAGACTCCATCACCGTGCTCTTCACAGCACCCATGGAAGGAATAAGCACCACCACCGACGCCATCTGTCACAATGCATGTGATGGTACTGCAAGCGTGGCGGCATCAGGCGGAAATGGTGGATACACCTACTACTGGTCCAGCGCTGTGGCCGGGGACACGGCGGTGGCAACGGGCTTGTGCGCGGGATCGTACAGTGTGGCGATCGCGGATACGAACGCCTGCGCGGTGAGCATCCCGGTCGCCATTGGACAGCCGGAGCCTTTGACGATCGATGGGGTCTTCACCACACCTGAGACCTGTCCTGGAAGTTGTGATGGGGTGCTCGTGGTGAACGATGCTGCCGGTGTCACCTTCACGATCGCCGGGAGCGCGCAGAGCACGCCGGTCTTCAGTGGTCTGTGCCCAGGTGCGTATGTGGTCACGATGAGCGATGCGAACGGATGCACGGCCCAGTCCGCAGGGCTCATCACCAGCCCACCCGTGGTCATACCTTCCTTCACCTACTCGCCGGACACCATCTTCACGAACAACACCGAGGTCCATTTCCTTAACCTGTCCTCGTCGAATGCGGTCACCTTCTCCTGGACCTTCGGCGAAGAAGGTGGCAGTCCGGTGGAACATCCCGTGTACACCTTCCCAGGTGGCTTGGGTGGTCTGTACGACATATGCCTCACCGCGACGGATGCGAACGGATGCAGCAATACGGCGTGCACGCCGCTACCCATCTACGATCTGCTTACCGTCCACGTACCCAATGCCTTCACGCCGAACGGTGACGGCTTCAACGATGACTTCCTCCCGATCTTCAACCTGCCGCAGGTGAAGGACTATCAATTCTTCGTGTTCAACCGGTGGGGCGAGCTGATATTCAACACGAACCAGCCTGGAAAACCATGGGATGGTAGCTACGGTGGTGTCGTTTCACAGGTTGATGTTTACGTGTGGAAGCTCAGCTGCAAGGATGCCCTATCCGGTGACCTGATCGAACGGATCGGGCATGTGAGCATCGTTCGGTAGATCACATCGCTTGGCGGGGCGCCGGGATCTTCGGATCTTCGTTCCGAAGGCCTTCCGGCACCATGATCAGTTTCATCCTGAACGACACGCTCGTGGAGAGCAACGCCCCAGAGGGCACGGTACTCCTCGACATCATTCGCTACCACCGCCACCTGCCCGGCACCAAGATCGGCTGCCGTGAAGGGGACTGTGGGGCGTGCACC
>JAGQVR010000197.1 GCA_020437875.1 Flavobacteriales bacterium | reverse complement strand
GCCACTTCATCGAAGCGACCTTGAGCCTGCTCTCCTGGATGGGTTGGTTCCCGGTCACGTTGTTCAGCTTGGTGCTGGGTTTCGGCCTGGTTTACTGGCTGACCATGCAGGGCCGGTACAACCGCAGGGCCAAGCAGGACGGCACCCTGGCCTAACGGGCCACGGGCGGTGCTGCTTTGGTGGACGGCTGTTTCACCAGATCGAAGCCGATATCCGGGCGCAGGTAGCGTCCTTGGAATTCGATGAGCGCGGCTGAACGCTGTGCGCTCATGATAGCCTGTTCCAGGTCCTTCCCGAAGGCCGTTACCGTAAGGACGCGGCCACCGGCCGTCACCAGCTGGTCGCCTTTCATCGTGGTGCCGCTCTGGAACACATAGGCTTCACGCACGAGCTCCATGCCCACGATCGGTGCTCCCGTCGCGTATTCACCCGGGTAGCCTTCACTTGCCAGTACGATGGATACGGCGGTGCGGTCATCCACATCCACATGGCGCTCGCTGAGCGTTGCGGTGGCGATACCCTCGAACAGGTCCAACAGGTCGCTGCGCAGGCGGGGAAGTATGGCCTGGGTCTCAGGGTCGCCGAGGCGCACGTTGTATTCGATCACGTACGGCTCACCGTTCACGTTCATCAGGCCCATGAAAAGGAATCCGCTGAATGGGATGCCGTCCTTCTTCAGACCGCGGATGGTGGGGGCCGCCACGCGATCGTGCACCTTCTGCATGAAGTCACGGTCCGCGAAGGGAACCGGGGATACCGCTCCCATGCCACCGGTGTTCGGTCCGGTATCTCCTGCACCGATGCGCTTGTAATCCTTTGCGGCCGGCAGCATCTTGAAGGAGTCCCCATCGGTGATGAGGAAGGCGGACACCTCGATGCCCTTGAGGAATTGTTCGATCACCACGCGCTCACCAGCCGCGCCGAAGCGGCCGTCCTGCAGCATGTCCTTCAGCACCTTGGCCGCCTCCTTCTTGTCACTGGTGATGACCACGCCCTTGCCCGAAGCAAGTCCATCCGCCTTGAGCACATAGGGAGCGGGGGAGCGTTCGATGTGTTCGATGGCCTCCTGCAACTGGCCCTTGCCGAAGCTGCGATGCGCGGCGGTCGGTATGTTGTGGCGGAACATGAACTCCTTCGCGAAGTCCTTGCTGCCTTCGAGCCGTGCTCCTTCCTTCCGGGGACCGATCACCGTGACATCCTTCAGTTCGGGATCATCGGCGATACGGTCGTGCAGGCCATCGACGAGCGGCCCTTCGGGTCCCACCACCACGATACGGATACGCTTGTCCAGCAGGAAGGCGCGCAGTTTCTTGTGGTCCTGGAGGTCCAGCGGCACATTGCGACCATGGCGCACGGTTCCGGGATTGCCTGGCGCAACGTAGAGCTCGTCCAGCAATGAGCTCTGGGCGATCTTCCAAGCCATGGCGTGTTCGCGTCCGCCTCCACCGATCAGTAGAACGTTCATCCTGAAGTCCTTTGCCGCAAAGGAACAGCCCTCCCAGCGGGCGTCCCCCACATTGTTTTCAACAAATGAACAACGCCGCGCCATGCACGGATGACGCGGCGTTGCGAGGAAGTTCGATCAGTGCTTGTGCTCCACGGCCACGCGCTTGATGCTGCAGCCGATGTTCCGCGTTGTGGCCGGGTCGGCGGTCTTGCCAGCGGCCACATTGGCCACGGCGCTCTCCAGGTAGCGCTCCTTCACTGCGGCAGCGTCGCCCACATTGTCGTCGATGGCGCCCTTGTAAGCGAGCTTGAGGTCCTTGTCGAAGAGGAAGACATGCGGGGTGGTACGTGCGCCGAAGGCATCGGCCACCTTGTTCCCCTCATCCAGCACATAGTGCCCGGCGTACTTCTTCTCCTTGTAGCGTGCCTGCATATCAGCGAAGCCATCACCGTTCTCCCGCTTGGCGGTGTTACTGTTCACGAAGATGATGCCCACACCATGGCGTTGCGTGTAGGCGGCCAGTTCCGGATAACGCCCCTCCCAACCCTGGCTATCCTCATTACCGATGACGAAGGGACAGGTGTTGCATGAGAAGATCACGAGCAGGCCGTTCTTGCCCGCCGCATCCTTCAGGGAAAGTTCCTTGCCGCTCACATCCTTCATCTGGACGTCCGAAGCGGGAAGGCTGGTACCGATCTCGAGGTCAGGAAGCGGGTCGTGTGGCATCGCGGCGAGGGCGCCGAAAGCCAGCAGGGAAGTGAGTTTGATTATCATGATCAGGGGTTCTGTTCGGCCCGAAGTTAGGGGCCATGCCTGGCGGAACCCTGTTAAGAAACACGAACGGAAACGATCGTGGTCCTCCAGAAAAGGTCGCTCACCGGACCAGGCCTGCCTTGATGGCGATGCGCACCAGACCGGCCAGGTTGTGGGTGTCCAGCTTGCGCATGAGGTTGGTGCGGTGGGTATCCACGGTGCGCGGGCTGATGAAGAGGCGCGCGCCGATCTCCTTGTTGCCGAGGCCCTCGGCCAGCGCTGCGAGCACCTCCACCTCCCGGGCGCTCAGGTCCTGCAGCAAGGTGGAGGTGTTCCCTTGGCCACCATCGCCATCCAACAACCTGCTGGTGACCGTACCGCTGAAATACCGGCGGCCGGCCTGCACTTCCCGTATGGCGAGGGCCAGTTCGTCCTTGCCTGCGCTCTTGAGCACGTATCCATCCGCACCGATCTCCGCCGCACGCTGCACGAGCGCTGGTTCGTCGTGCATGGTGAGCACCAGGATGCGGATGTCGGGACGCCTGGCCCGGGCAAGGGGCGCCAGTTCGAACCCATCCATCCCGGGCATGTCGAGATCGGTGAGAAGGACATCCACGGCGATGTGTTCGAGCATGAACAAAGCCTCCTCACCACTGGCCGCGGTGCCCACGCAATCAACACCATCCAGCCCATTGATCAGCTCGCTCAGCGCCTCTGACACCACCCGGTGATCGTCGCAGATAGCCACACGTATCGTATCGCTCATGATCCAGTTCTATCGGACAAGGGCACGCGCAAGGTGACCACCGTTCCTCCACCCTCCCGGGCCGAAAGATCGATGTTGCCGTTCATGGTGCGTGCCCGATCCTGCAGATTGCGCAAGCCAAGGCCCTGACCGACGCGCGCAGGGTCGAGACCGACCCCATCATCCTCCATGATCAGCACGATGGCACCCTGATTGACCAGCAGTTGAACATCCACAAGGCGCGCATGTGCATGCTTCAGGACATTGCTCACCACCTCCTGTGCGATGCGATAGATGCCTGTCTCCACAGCGGTGGGGAACCGACGGTCCATCCCGTGATGCTCGAACGTGTGCTCCAGACCGGGCACGCTCAACGAACGCTCGAACATATCCGTCAAGGCGGGCACGAGGCCGGTCTCCTCCAAGGCGCGGGGCATCATGCTGTGCGCGATCCCGCGGACCTCCCGTCCGGCTTCGTCGGCCAGGGCGAGTGCGGCCTGTAGCCGGGCATCCTCGCCGACCACCGCCTGAAGACGGTACTTGAGCCCCGTTAGCAACTGGCCAACGCCATCGTGCAATTCCGAGGCGATCCGCTTTCGTTCCGCGTCGGTGCGGTGCACCAAGGCCTTCAGTCCCAGCTCCCGTTCGGCGATCACCGAGGCGTTCCGGAGCGCCTCCGCTTTCCGCTTCTGCCGCTGGATCATGAAGAGTGCGAGCAGCCCGACCGCCCCGATCCCGAAGGCGGCGAGGATGAGCAGATACCTCCGACGTTCGGCCCGCTGATCGAGCTCCGCGATGGCCAGGTTCTTCTCGTTGATGTCCGCACGTTGTTGCTGCAGTTCCTGCTCCTTCCGTTCGATGCCGAGTCGCGCCTGCAGGTCCGAGATCCGGCGACCGTTCTCCACACTGAACACCGAATCGCGCAGGGCGGCGAAGCGTTCGTGGTAGACCAGGGTGCTGTCGGCCTGCCCAAGGCGCGCGTGGATGCGGGCGAGCGTACGATACGCCTGCATCTGCTCGCTCGTGGCACCCACTTCCCGGGCGATGTCAAGCGCGCGAAACGCCATCCGTCGTGCTTCAACGGTCCGCCCCGAACGTGCGTTGGCATCAGCGAGTCCGATCAACGAGGAGGCGATGGCCTTGCGGTCCCCGGCCCGTTCCCGGATGGCGAGCGCTTCGGAGTACAAGGCCGCCGCACGATGCACCTCCCCGCGATGCAGGCGAACCCCTGCCTCATTGTTCACCTGGACCGCATATTCGAGATCGAGGTCATGCTCGCGGAAATAGGTCGCGGCCCGCTGAAGCAGGTCGAGCGCCTCCGCGGTGTCGCCGAGAGCAAGCAGCACATTGGCCATGTTCCCGTGAGAGATGGCCAGACCGGCACCATCTCCGAGCTCCGCTCGGACCGATGCTGCTGTGCGGTGGTCCTTCAAGGCCGCCTCATGCTGTCCCAGGTTGAACTCGAGGATCGCGATGTTGCTCAGGATGATCGCCGACTTGGCCCGTTGATCGAGCTTCTCGAAGATCGCGAGCGCCCGTCGATTCTCCTCCAAGGCCTCCTCCAGCCTCAACTGCGCCTGGTAGAGGTTCCCCAGCTTGTTGTGCACGGCCCCCGCTCCTTCCTCATCACCGATGCGCCGCCTGATGCGCAGGGCCGCGCGCAGGTTGCTATCAGCCTCCCCGAAGGCACTGCGATCGATGTGGATGATGGCGATGTCGTTCAGCGCCTGCGCCTCTCCTTTCGGATACCGGAGCTTCCTCGCGAGCGCCAGCGCACGGCCACCGAAGTACAAGGCTGAATCCGGATCCTTCCTACGATAGGCGAAACACAGGTCCGACAACCGGAGGACCTTCGTGGTGTCCTCCTTCGACCGTTGGACCTCCTGCCAGGTGGGGTCCGGCTGGGCGGGAAGATCGATGAACGCACCCGACATGGCCGCTGCCAGAAGGAAGGATCGGAGGGTAGCGGGACGGTGCACCATGCCTACACCCGGCCTATCGTGGATCGCACACATCCCGGAAATGGATGCGTCATCACATCAACGGTATCCATCGACAGCGCGGCAGGGGCGCAAGTTATCCGCAGCACGGACAAGGATGAGCGGGTTCCGCCGGGTCAGTGCGCCCGGCCCTTCCAATGCCAGGTGGGCCTGGCCACGTGGCGCTCGCGACGCTCGGCGGAGACGCCGGAAGGGCGCGTGCCATCCGCTTCGTAGATCGCGTAATCGAAGGGCTTCTGCACGTAATACCCATCCATGAACTTCCGGAAGTAGTCCGCGCCGCGCACCACGTATTCCGTCGCGCGGTGCCAGGTGCTCAGGGCCCCGTAGACCGCACGGG
>JAGQVR010000196.1 GCA_020437875.1 Flavobacteriales bacterium | reverse complement strand
CGCGCTGCGGCAGCTCGATGTTGAGCAGCTTCTCCACCGTCATGTGCCAGCCCATGTTGTTGATGGGGGCACTGCAGTAGTTCATCCGGTCCGTCAGTGTGGTGATCTGGTAGAACGGACGGCGCTCGGCGATCTTCTCGAAGGCGCGGTGGATGTAGCCGATGGTCTGTTGAGCGTCGAGGATGATCTCGCCGTCCATCGTCAGTACGTTCTGGAAGATGCCGTGCGTGGCGGGGTGTGTGGGACCCAGGTTGAGCGTGGTGAGCTCGCTCAGGTCCCGGCCTTCCACCAGGTCCCTGGACCAGTGATCGATGGGTGGTTGCTGGCTCATCTTCCGAAGAAACGGTCGTCCTTGTCCTGGCGGGTGGGATCCTCCAGGGGATAATCCTTGCGCATCGGGAACGCGGGGAAGTCGTCCATGTTCAGGATCCGCTTGAGGTTGGGGTGTCCCTTGAACTTGATCCCGAAGAAGTCCCAGGCCTCGCGCTCCATCCAGTTGGCCGTGGGCCACAGGTCGGTCGCGGTCTGGAACTCGAGGTCGTTGGCGCTCGTGCGGGACTTCACGCGGATGCGATGACCCGCCCGCATGTCGTGCAGGTGGTACACCAGTCCGAACTCCTGCGACTCGCCCGGGAAGTGCATGCCGCAGCAGGTGGTGAGGAAGTGGAAGCCGTGCTCATCGCGCAGGTTCCGCAGGAGATCATGCAGCGCCTCCTTCTTCACATGGATGCACAGTAGGTCGCGCTCCTGCTCGATGGCCGTGATCCGCTCACCGAAGGCGGCGGAGACCCGGTCCTTCACCTGCTGATCGCGCTCGGCCTTCACTGCGAACCCCGGCATCAGTCGATGGCGTATTTGGTCAACAGGTCCTGGTACTCCTTGCTGTAGCGGCGGCGCAGGCTCTCGTTCTTGGCGAGCTCCTGGATCCGCAGGATGCCGTCGATGACCTGCTCCGGACGCGGCGGGCAGCCCGGGATGTAGACGTCCACCGGTATCACCCGGTCGATGCCCTGCAGCACGCTGTAGCTGTCGAAGATGCCACCGGTGCAGGCACAGGCGCCCATGCTAAGCACCCACTTCGGTTCGGCCATCTGCATGTACACGTCGCGCAGGACGGGGGCCATCTTCTTGGCGATGGTGCCCATCACCATGAGCAGGTCGCTCTGGCGCGGGCTGAAGCTGAGACGCTCCATGCCGAAGCGGCTGAGGTCGTAATGCGAGCTCATGGTGCTCATGAACTCGATACCGCAACAGCTCGTGGCGAAGGGCAGGGGCCACAGGCTGTTGGCGCGGGCCAGACCGATCGCCTGGTCCACCCGCGTGGCGAAGAAGCCCTCTCCGGAGTGCCCTTCCGGGGCCTTCACGATCGTCGGCTTGGGCCGTTCGATGCCGCGTTGTTCGCTCATTCGATCTTCATTACACCTTTCCGTAGCACGTAATAGAGGCCCGCCATCACGAAGATCACGAACACCACCATCTCCACGAAGCCTAACGCACCGAGCGCCTTGAAGTTCACCGCCCAGGGGTAGAGGAAGATCACCTCCACATCGAAGAGCACGAAGAGGATGGCGATCAGAAGGTACTTCACACTGAAGGGCTTGCGCGCGTTGCCGTGCTGCTCGATGCCGCACTCGAAGCTCTCGTCCTTCTTCTTGCCGTGGATCTTCGGGCCCAGCCATGCCGCCGCCGAGAGGGCGAAACCCACGAAGCCCACGGCGATGGCCGTCTGGATCAGGACCGGGATGTAATCGTTGGGGGTCGAAATGGCTTCCACGGAGCGCTGGGGTCGGGTAGGGTGGCCAAATGTAGTGCCCTACCCCATTTGGGGGAAGGTTCGTCGGCAATAGTTGCCCGGTCGTCGTTCTTCGAACGGTGGAACGGAGTGGCGCAGGGTCGACCTTTGCCATCATGGCTCTTCCTTGGATGTCCGCCGAAGAGGCCGCTCGCCTGGTGCGGAGCGGCGACCGCGTCTTCATCCACGGAAGTGCCGCCACGCCGGTCCGCCTTGTCCGAGCCTTGTTGGATCGCCACGCCGAACTGCATGATGTGGAACTCACCGCCATCAGCACCTTCGGCGACCTGGGATTCGACCGACCCGAGGTGCAGGGCCCTTTCTTCCTGAACGCCCTGTTCGTATCGGCCAACATGCGCTCCTCCGTTGACGGCCCCAGCGGGGATTATGTGCCCATCTTCCTCAGCGAGATCCCCCGGCTTTTCGAGAGGGGCATCCTGCCGCTGGACGTGGCCTTGGTGCACGTATCCCCACCGGACCAGCACGGGTTCTGTTCCCTAGGAGTAAGCGTGGATGTGGCCCGGAGTGCGGTCCGCAATGCCCGCACGGTCATCGCACAGGTGAACCCGAACATGCCACGTACCCTCGGCGATGGTCATGTGCACGTGAGCCGATTCGCCGCCCTCGTCGAGGTGTCCGATCCCCTGCCTGAGGTGGACTACGGGGCGCACATCGGCCCCAAGGAGCATCGGGTGGCCGAGCTCGTCAGTGCCATGATCGAGGACGGCAGCACATTGCAGTTGGGCATCGGTGCCATTCCGGATGCCATCCTCGGTGCGCTCGGTGGGCACAAGGACCTCGGCATACACACCGAGATGTGCTCCAATGGGATCATCGACCTGGTGCACCGCGGCGTGATCACGAACAGATTCAAGAAGAAGCATCGCGGCAGGGTGGCCACCGCCTTCGCCTTCGGCACGCGTCGCCTCTACGACCTGGTGGACGATAATCCCTTCTTCTCCTTCCTCGACGCGCAATATGTCAACGACGGCAAGGTGATCCGGGAGAATCCGAAAGTCGTCGCCATCAACAGTGCCATCGAGGTGGACCTCACCGGCCAGGTGTGCGCGGACAGCATCGGAACCTACCAGTTCAGCGGGGTCGGTGGCCAGATGGACTTCATGCGCGGTGCGGCCCTGAGCGAGGGCGGCAAGCCCATCATCGCGCTATGCAGCACCACCGGCAAGGGTGCGAGCAAGATCGTCCCCTTCCTGAAGCCCGGCGCCGGCGTGGTCACCACACGGGCCCACGTGCACTACGTGGTCACCGAACATGGGGTGGCCTATCTGTATGGTAAGAACCTCCAACAACGCGCGAAGGCCCTGATCGCCATTGCCGCGCCTGAGCACCGGGAGGAGCTCGAGCGGGCCTATACGGAGCGGTTCGAGTAGGGGTGGGGTTGGACGATCGCCTTGGGTCCACTCATCACGCCGAACCGACACTTGGAGGTCAAAATGATCAATTCGTCGACAATACCCGCGCGGTCATCGCGTTCGAGACTTCTTGGATAAGAACCTCGGTGAACCGCCAACCCGTTACTTTTGTTCATTCTCTGATGACCACCCGCCCGGCCTATCCCCTGCTCGATCGGATCCAGACCCCGGCCGACCTCCGGAACCTTTCCGAGGATCAACTCGTCCAGGTCTGCAATGAGCTGCGCGACTTCATCATCGATGTTGTGAGCGTGAAGGGTGGCCATTTCGGTGCCAGCCTGGGCGTTGTGGAACTCACGGTGGCACTGCACTATGTGTTCAATACCCCCTACGACCAGCTCGTATGGGACGTGGGGCACCAGGCGTACGGCCACAAGATCCTCACCGGCCGCAAGGACAACTTCCACACGAACCGGATCCACAAGGGGATCAGCGGATTCCCGAAGCGGAGCGAGAGCGAGTACGACACCTTCGGCGTGGGCCACAGCAGCACCAGCATAGGCGGCGCCTTGGGCATGGCCGTGGCCAGTAAACTGAAGGGCGAGACCGACCGGCAATGCGTGGCCATCATCGGCGATGGGGCGATGACCGCCGGCATGGCCTTCGAGGCCCTGAACCATGCAGGCGGCGCCAACACTGACATGCTCGTGGTGCTCAACGACAATTGCATGAGCATCGACCCGAACGTCGGTGCCTTGAAGGAGTACCTCACCGACATCACCACGAGCCACACCTACAACAAGGTGAAGGACGAGGTCTGGAACCTGCTGGGTAAGATCAGCAAGTTCGGCCCCAATGCACAGTCCATCGCGCAGAAGGTGGAGAACGCCGTGAAGAGCGCCCTGTTGAAGCAGAGCAACCTCTTCGAGAGCCTCAACTTCCGCTACTTCGGTCCGGTGGACGGGCACGATGTGGAGCGCATGGTGAAGGTGCTACAGGATCTCAAGGACATCCCCGGCCCCAAGATCCTGCACACGATCACCATGAAGGGCAAGGGCTACAAACCCGCCGAGGAGGGCAGCCCCACCGTGTGGCATGCACCGGGCCTCTTCAACAAGGAGACCGGCGAGATCATCAAGGTGGTGCCCAAGAGCCCACAACCGCCCAAGTACCAGGACGTGTTCGGCCACACCATCGTGGAACTGGCGGAGAAGAACCCGCGCATCGTCGGTGTCACGCCCGCCATGCCAACGGGTTGCTCCTTGAACATCATGATGAAGGCCATGCCCGACCGCGCTTTCGATGTGGGCATCGCCGAGCAGCATGCGGTCACCTTCAGTGCCGGCATGGCCACGCAAGGCATGGTGCCCTTCTGCAACATCTACAGCTCCTTCATGCAGCGGGCCTACGACCAGGTGGTGCATGACGTGGCGCTGCAGAACCTGGCCGTGCGGTTTGCCGTGGACCGGGCGGACTGGCAGGTGCCGATGGCCCCACGCACCACGGTGCCTTCGACATCGCCTACTTCCGCTGCATCCCGAACATGATCGTGAGCGCGCCGATGAACGAGGAGGAGTTGCGCGACCTGATGTACACGGCCCAGTTGAAGGACCATGGACCTTTCAGCATCCGATATCCGCGTGGCGAAGGCGTGATGACCGAGTGGAAGACGCCCTTCAAGGAGATCAAGATCGGCACAGGTCGCAAGGTGCGTTCGGGCGATGACATCGCCGTGCTCAGCATCGGGCATATCGGCAACATCGCTGCGAAAGGCATCGATGCACTACAAGCTGAAGGATACAGCGTGGCGCACTACGATATGCGTTTCGCGAAGCCGATCGACGAACTGCTCCTGCACGAGGTCTTCGGCAAGTTCAAGCAGGTCATCACCATCGAGGATGGAGCCATCCAAGGCGGCATGGGCAGCGCGGTGCTCGAGTTCATGGCGGATCATGGCTATCACGCGCAGGTGAAACGCCTCGGCATCCCGGACCGCTGGATCGAGCACGGCACGCAGAACGAGCTTTATGCCGAATGCGGCTTCGACGACAAGGCGCTCATCGCCGCGGTGAAGGAGATGCTCGGTTCTCAGGCGGGTCTTGTCGGGAAGACCGGGAGAAAGGCGAGTGCCTG
>JAGQVR010000195.1 GCA_020437875.1 Flavobacteriales bacterium | reverse complement strand
ATCCACAATTATCATGAACCGATACGCCTTGTCACCCTCATGATCACTGATTGCCATATCCACCCAGCGAGACTCAGTCTCGGGAGATACAAAGCGTTTTTGTCCAACGATGCTAGAGTTTATCTCATCGCTGTTCCTCCACGCAAGGGTATACTGGGCATCCTCAGAAGTAATTGCCCTTAGCCTGATCCCAGTAAACATTTTCATATTGACCACTTCTCGTAGTTTCAATTTGCTCAGTCCAGAGGACAATAACCCAATCTAGGCAGCACATCCACCTCCAAGTACATATGATCGTAGATGTGATCGTAGACCCACAGCATGGAACCCAGGTCGGGGAACTCGACGAGCAGGAGCCCCAGCCGGTGGCCGCTGTTCACGAAGCGCCCCACCCGATCGCCGGGCTTCACATTGAACGAGCGGTATATGACGTGCCGGTCCAACTCGTCGGAAAGCCGGAGGGAACGGAGGATGCCGGACTCCCTGGCATGCACCACGATGTGGCCGACGTAGCGCGAGGGTGCCGCCAGCGCGGGCAGGGAGACCATTTCACCCATGCATTGCCGCAGGGACGCTTCCATCAGGTCCACCCCGGTGCGCAGGTGGTACAGCGTGTTCAGCATGTTGCCCCCATTGCGGGCGCCGATGTCCACCACGATGGGGCGGCCCTTGTGGTCCTCGAAGATGTCGATGTTGAACACGCCCATCCGCAGACCCAGGTCGTCGATCACCTGCTGCACGCCGTTCATCGCCTCGCGCACCTGCGCTTCCGGCATGGATCCGGGCAGGGTCACCCCGCGAGGTACCAGGCCGTTCACGGCGTCGTTGAAGTGCACGTCCCCGAAGCACCAGAACACCACCCGGCCGTCCACGATCAGCGCATCACCGGTCATCTGCCGGCCCTTCCGCTGCAGGTACTCCTCGATCACCACCTTCTTCGCCCGGCTGAAGGAGAGCGCGTCCTGGTACAGCGCAGCGATGGCTGCGGAAGGCATGTCCGGCCGCAGGTGGTGGATGCCCTTGCTCCCGCTGGTGTCCACCGGCTTGATGACGCCGCCATGCGCCCATCCACGGACCAGGGCCTCGACCTGGGCCGCATCGGTGGCCTCGCAGGCCTCGGGGCAGGGTATGCCCAGGCGTTGCTGGGTGGCCCGGAAGGTCACCTTGTCCTGGATCAGGCACGTGGCCTCATAGGGGTTCCCCGGAAGGCCCAGCTGCTCCGCCACATAGGCGGCGGTGACCGCCGCGGGATCGCTCGCATAGGCCGAGATGCCCTGGATGCCCTCGCGTTGGGCCAGGGCCAGCACCGCCTCCTTGTCGGTGGTGCTCACGTTGTGGTAGGCGTCCGAGAAGGCGTGCCCCGGATTGCCCGGCAGGTAATCGCAGGTGATCACCTCATAGCCCAGCTCCTTCGCTTTCCGGATGGCGGTGACCTGGATATCGGCCCCGCCCAGCATCAGGAGCTTGCCACCGCTCATCGGGCGTGGGCACGCACGCGTGCGGCGATGTGGTCGATGGTGCCGTTCTCCAGCACGTGGTAGAGCGGCAGGCAGAGCGCGCGCCGGGCGATGTCCTCGGCCACCGGGCAGGTGCCTGCGGCGGAGAGGTAGGGTAGCTCGGTGAGCGAGGGGAAGAAGTAGCGCCGGGGATGGATGTCCTCCTTCGCCAGTTCCGCGAGCAACGCATGCAGCGCGGCCTCCGTGGGCATGATCACCGGGAAGTAGGCATGGTTGAAGTCCGTGCCGGCCGGCACCCGGGCCAATTGCACCCCGCTGCCGTCCAGGACCTCCGCGTAGCGCGCCCACTGGGCCTTGCGCCGTTCCAGGATGGCCGGCATGTGCCGCAGCATCACCACGCCCATGGCGGCGTGCAGCTCGCTGTTCTTGCCGTTGATCCCGGCCAGGAAATGGTCGTCCTTGATGTGGCCGAAGGCCCGCAGCAGACGCAGCTTCCGATGGGTCTCCTCGTCGTGGCAGGCCATGGAACCGCCCTCCACGGTATGGAAGATCTTGGTGGCGTGGAAGCTGCAGGTGCTGATGTCGCCGTAGGAAAGCAGCGGCCGCCCCCGGAAGGTGGTGCCGAAGGCATGCGCGCCATCGTAGATCACCTTCAGGCCATGGCGCTGCGCGATGTCGGCGATGGCATCCACGTCACAGGGCAGCCCGTACACATGCGTGGCCAGGATGGCCTGGGTGCGCGGCGTGATGGCGGCCTCGATGCGGGCCGGGTCCAGGCAGAAGGACACCGGGTCGATGTCCACATGCACCGGCGTGCAGTGCTCCCAGAGAATGGTCGTGGTGGACGCGACGTACGAGTAGGGGGTGGTGATGACCTCCCCCGTGATGTCCAGCGCCCGAAGGGCCAGCTGCAGCGCGATGGTGCCATTGCCCGCGAAGAGCACCTGCTCCGTGCCGTGGTAGGGCGCCAGGGAACCCTCGAGCTCCTGCACCAGCGCACCGTTGTTGGTCACCTGACCACGCTGCCAGATGCCTTCGAGCAATGCCGTGTATTCGGCGAGCTCAGGCAGGTATGTCCGGGTCACTAGGACCTGCGCCATGCGCGAAGGGGTTCAAAGGGATCCACCTCGGCCAGTTTCCATGTCTGGAAGCCGCCTTGCAAGGCACGACCCACCCGCCAGAGGAACGACCGAAAGCGGATAGCCAAGCGGTCAAACGGTGAGGTTGCCCACCAATCCGGGCCTGCATACCCCAGTTGCATAAGGAGGTTTCCTGCCCATCTATGGATGCGGTAATGGTCGGTGAGGCTAAGGCGTTGCTGCCAGATGGCTCCCGGTTTCGAACGTAATGCATTCAAGGTCATGTCCCCTGAACTGTACTGCTTGCGGCTGATGTGGTTCTCCGCATGGATTCGAGAGACCAGTTCTCCATCCGCCTCCAGACCGCAGTGCGTGAATATGCGGGCCAGCACATCCACACCCCTGTCCTTGAGCTCCTCATATCTGACCTCAAGGTACCGATCATCCAATGTCCTGCCAGCGTCCCTAGCCTGGCTTACAAAGTCCCGCCATTCCCGAGCGGCCTGGGCCACCTCCCCTGCACTGTGCCCCACGCGCCTATTCACCGAGAGGGCGCTCACCACAACCTCCCTTCCATCGCGAATCAAGTGAATGAATCTTGCGTTCGGCACGAGCTCGGCGATGAGGGGGATGTGGCGGGAATAGTTCGGATGCTTGTCAAGGATGTGGGTCGCATTCGGCCTCGTCTCGAGCACGGTCCCATAAACCTTGTCCAGGAAGCACCCCACCTCGTCCATGAACCTATCCTCCTTCCATACTGCGCCGAGCCCCAAGCTCCATCGGCCCGCTTCCATATCATTCTTTTCTTGGCGGAAATGGGCCACCGGCATCGCCAGGTAACGCGTGAAAACGGTGAGCTCGACACCGTCGAGAGAAGCGATCGCGGGATGCATAGACAGCATCCGGTGCAACCAGGTCGTACCACTACGGGCCGCCCCGACGATGAAGATGAACCGCCTGTCAAGTGTAGTACTCATCTCCCTCGTTCTGGCCTGCCAAAGATAACAGTTCGGTCGAAGTCCATGCACGGGGAGCAGCGTGAGCATATTTGTACCATGAAAGGGTCTGAGCGCTTCGGAGGGTTTCTCTCACTGGAGGCAGAGATAAAGGTCAGTGAGGTAGCACCCTTGGGGAGCGGGCTATTCTCGTCTGGCCGTGCGAGCCTTGCCGCCATCCTCAAGGTGATGCGTCCTGCAAGGTTGTTTCTGCCGGGCTTCCTTTGCGACTCCGCCTACCGTCCTGCCATGGAACTGGGTATTGCAGTCATACCCTATCCGGTGGGCCCGGATCTAAGGCCTCCCGTACTTTATCCAAGGACGGATGACATGGTGCTCTTCGTGGACTATTTCGGTATGCTCACCGAGGAGTTACATGCGCTAGCCTCACCGCTCGGGGATAGGGCCATCATCGATCGGTCGCAATGCTGGTTCAGTCCGATACCCGAGAACTGTTGGTCCTTCGACTCAGCAAGGAAGTTCTTCGGCGTTCCGGATGGGAGCCGTCTCCGTGGACCAATCAAGGTCGAGCCTTCCAGCGAACGGAATACCAGGTATACACTGGACCATCTAGTATTGGGCATGATGGGTGAGATGGAAGATGCGTTGTCCGCCTATCGATTGAACAACAAATACATGCATACCGGTCCGGAGCGCATCTCACTGGTGGGCGAGCATTTGCTTGAACGGATCGACATGGACAGGACGAGATGCGTGCGCAACACCAACTTCTCTATCCTTCACGAGCAATTCGCCGCGCTGAACCAGCTCAGTATGAACGCGAATGCCATCGACGCACCGCTCTACTATCCACTGCTGCTGAAAGAGCCGGTCGAACTCAAGGCCCTTCATGAATACGGTGTGTTCGCCCCTCGCCTATGGCCTGATGTGCTAGACCGTTCCGATGCCCACCGTTCTGATGTCGACCTTGTAGGTCGACTAATCCCATTGCCCATTGACCAGCGCTACTCCAGAGCCGACATGAAACTGATGGCAACTCGCGTGGACAAGGTCATAAGGGTCATGTATCCATAAGGTCGAGGGACCCTCGTTCGAAGCACGCGGTCAACGGTGGTTTTTGGATCGCGGATTGGCTGCTTCGTACAATGATGCCGGTCCGACCGGGCCCAAGGAGCCGAAGTGAGTCCAGGGCGCCTTGTGAAAGACAGGACCCAATGAGGCCCCGACCGCTTCAGGGTACGAACCACCAACGCAGTGCCGGCCGCACCACGCCAGGTCGTTTCCCGAAATACGAAACGGACCTTTTGGACTCATGGACAGTGAAGGCTATCGCATCCTGGACCCGGAACAGTATCTTCTGAGATCGGAACACGTTCACATGAATCCGGTAATTCCCAGAATTTAGCAACCCAGCGGGTATCTCACACGCCAACTGGAGAGTTCCACGACGGAAGGTCGGCAGAGTTTCACTGTTTTCTCTAAGTGTACTACCAAACACCAGAACTTCCTCATCGGTCAGTACATTGATTCCCAAATTCAAGTCATCATCTTCTATCTGCAAGTTGTCCAATGTGATGTGCACCTGTATTGCCTCATCTCGTTCGATAATTGAGTTACCACCAGCCTGTTGCACCCGAACACCTTGTACTCGAATCAAATCATTCCCTGGAGCGTCATCCTTTGACCATTCTACTCTCGGGGTTGAGGCAGTATATGTGTGAAGATAGGATCGCACGACCTCTTCCGTAGGCCCATCCATGCGCAATTGACCATTCTCCAACCAGATCACACGTGAGCAGAGACTGCGTACCGAGATCATGTTGTGACTTACGAAAAGGACTGTGCGGCCACTAGCAGCCACATC
>JAGQVR010000194.1:2191-5386 GCA_020437875.1 Flavobacteriales bacterium | reverse complement strand
GGATCGTCCGCGGGAAGGTGGGTGGCCAGGGTGTCCAGTCGATGATGCTATCCTGTCCGGTGCCCCAATAGTCACCGAAGTTCCAGTACTCGTAACGCTGGTAGATGTTGCCCTGGTTCAGGCAGTTCCTGTTCGTCGTATTGGCGAATGTGACCGTACGGTCAGGCCAGCAGAGCAAGGTTGCGCTCGGCGCGATGGTCGCATCGTCGATGTCCCAGATGCGGATGGGGTTGAAGGTCGCGAAGCTCGATCCACCCTGCAGATCGTTGCAGGTGTTCTCCGCTGTAAGACGCACCGTGGTCTCGCAATCGACCGTGCCCTGCTGGTAGGTATGCGAGATCGTCTGGCCCCAGTTGGTGTGATCGAAGGTGAGCAAGGGGGATCCATCGCCGAAGTCCCAGGTGAAGACCGTGTTCGGGGAAACGTTCGTGCTGCTATTGATGAACTCCACCGCTTCAGGTGCGCACACCTGTGTGAGACCTCCGACCGGGATCTGGATCGAGGCGCTCGTGCTTTCCTCCATCACGAGCGATCCGGTCACGGTGCACCCGGAGGAGAGCTCGGTGAATACCACGGTATACTCGGCGACCGCCGACACATAGACATGGCTCACCGTCTGCGGAGCCACCAGCGATGCACCGTTGTGCAGCGGGCTGCCATCACCCCAATCGATGGTGAAGGCACCGATGGGCTGTGGCGAAGCGATGAGCAGGGCGAAGTTGGTACCCGAACAGCTGAACCATTCCGGCGAGGCCGATGGGTTGCCGTAATAGTCATAGAGTTGGGGACATTGTGCCTGCACGGGCCGCACCCAAATGGCGGCCATGGCAAGGAGCAGGAGGCCCCCGGAGCGCACGCGTACGCGGTTCGACACACGCCGTGTACGCAGAACGCTTCGATTTGGATACATCGCCAGCTGGTGGTGGTGCGGAACCCCTGGACGATGTCGCGCGTAAGAAGGTCGCGACGGACCACCACACCACCCGTCGGTTCTCCCGAATGGAGCATTTCGACCTCTGTGTCATCGGCGGCGGACCTGCAGGCTATGCGGCCGCCATGCGCGCCATCGACCTGGGCAAACGCACGTTGTTGATCGAACGCGACCGCATCGGCGGCACCGGCATCTACAACGGCGCCCTGGCTTCGAAGACCTTATGGGAGGTGGCCCATCGGGTGTCGAGCACCAACGCGCTGATGCACACGCGCGGACGCGAGCCCTTCCGGCTCTCCTGGGACGAGGTCGGCAAGGCGGTGAACGAGGCCATCTTCGAACGGAAGTACCTCTACGCCTGCCACATGCAGATGCTCGCGAACAACAAGGCGGGCACCATGCTCTTCAAACATGAGCGCGGCACCGGTCGTTTCCTCTCACAGGATGTGATCCGTATCGAACGCCCCGGCTTCAGCACTGAGATCCGCGCGGACCACTTCATCATCGCCACGGGAAGCAGGCCGCGTAAGGTACCGGAGATCCCCGTTGATGAGCAGCACATCTTCACCAGTGATGGGATCTTCGCGATCGACGAGCTGCCCAGGAGCATCGTGATCATCGGTGCGGGCGTCATCGGTTGTGAGTTCGCCACCATCTTCTCGAACCTCGGCGATACACGCGTCCACCTCATCGATCGGGCTGATCGCATCCTTCCCTTCGAGGATCCCGACATCTCGGACCTCGTGGCCCGGAACCTGGAACGGAATGGCGTCATCATCCATCGTTCGGCCAAACTTGACGGCATCCAGGTGGAGAACGGAGCAGTGCGCTACGATCTCTCCTACACCGATGGCCGCATGGAGACCGTGCACGTGGAAAAGGCACTGCTCTCCGTTGGCCGCACGCCGAACATCGAAGGCCTCGGACTGGAGCATACGGGCATCGAACGCGATGCCATCACCGGCCTGATCCGCGTGACCGACACGCGCACCTCCGCACCGAACATCCATGTCGTTGGTGATGCCACGGCGACGAACATGCTGGTCAACCTGGGCGAGATGGAAGGCCGTCATGCCGTGGAACGGATCTGGCAGGGCAAGACCGAGGCACTGAGCTACGACAACGTCAGCACCATCATGTTCCTCGATCCAGAGGTCGCCGGGGTGGGGCTGAACGAACAGGAATGCCGCAAGCGCGGGCTCTCCTACCGCATGGCCCGGATCGACTACTCGTGCATCGCGCGCGCCATCGCCATGCGCCGCACCAAGGGCTTCTTCAAGGTGCTCGTATCCAATGATGACGAAATGCGCGTGCTCGGCATGCGGGCCGTGGGGGAACATGCCTCCAGTGCCATCGAGGCTGTTGCCTTGATGATGCGGCTCGGCACTCCGATCCGCGAGCTGGCCGAAGTCGTGCACCCGCACCCGAGCATCACCGAAGGGGTCCAGGAATGTGCCCGCATGCTCCTGGGCCGAAGCATCTTCAAGCCCGGCGTGTTCGAGGACCGCATGCAATGCTACACCTGGACACCGGACGTGCAGAACGCGGTGGCCGCCGCCTGATCAAGGTTCCCCGGGATCCGAGAAGGCCGGGTCGTTCACGAAATCCATGTCCGTGAGGCTGTTGAGGAACGCGACAAGCTGCTGCTTCTTCTCCGCTGTCAACTGCAATCCACCCTGGGTATACTTCATGAAGACATCCACCGTGGGTGACTCATGTCCGCCTGAGTTGTAGTGTTCGATCACCTCTTCCAAGGTCTGGAACCGGCCATCGTGCATGTAGGGACCGGTCAGGGCCACGTTGCGCAGGGTGGGCGTCTTGAACCGGCCCATGTCCTCCGGAAGTCCGGATACCGCCCCGGCCCCAAGGTCCGTGAACTCGCTGTCCAGACCATTGTTGTGCAACAATCCGTCGGTCATGCGTCCACCGGCATGTGGATGACAGTGGAAACAATCCGCGCCCCATTGTCCACCCAGGCCAAGCGCCGGGTTGCCGCCTTCCATCTGTGTCAACTGCACACCCAATTGGGCATCCAGGGGCAACAAGGCCTCTCCGCGCTGGAACCTGTCGAACGGGGAGTTCCCACTGATCATGGTGCGCATGAACTGGGCGAGCGCCCTGCTCACCAGGACCGAATCGATCACCGACGTCCCGAACGCACTTTGGAACAGAGCCGGATAGGAAGGATGCGCCTGCAACTCGGCCACCACGTTGGGCCAGGTATCATGCATCTCGATGGGATCGCGCACCGGCTGGAACACCTG
>JAGQVR010000194.1:0-2091 GCA_020437875.1 Flavobacteriales bacterium | reverse complement strand
TGCGCCTGCAACTCGGCCACCACGTTGGGCCAGGTATCATGCATCTCGATGGGATCGCGCACCGGCTGGAACACCTGATCCTCCAAGGTCAGCACCCGCCCATCCCAGAAATAACGCGTATCCCATGCAAGGTTGATCAAGGCCATGGCGTTGCGCGTCCCGCTGATGCCGTCGATACCAGTGCTGAACTGGTTGCCATCGTCCGTGAACGCGACCGCCTGCGAATGGCACGTGGCGCAGGACATCGTGTTGTTCCCGGAAAGAAGTTCCTCATAGAAGAGGTAGCGCCCCAAGGCGATCCCTTCCACGGTGAATGGATTGTCCGCGGGGATCGGCATTGGTGGAAAGTTCGCCGGGATGGCCACCTCCGTCGGTGTCCCTGTACCTGAACCGCCGCCCGGGCCTGATGGACCCACCGGCGTCGGCTCATCATCATCCCGCCTGCACCCCACAGCGAGGGAGAGGAGTGAGAGGACGATCAGCGGTATGGTCCTGGTCCTCATGGCACCTGGTCGATGGATCGTTCGTCGGTGAGCGCGTGCAGGAAGGCGATGAGGTCCATCCTCTCCTGCTCGTTCAATGCAAAGGTCGTCAATAATGGGCTCCTGTTGGGATGCGGCTGCCCGCCGGAGGCGAAATGGTCGATCACTTGATCCAGAGTGGCCATGGCACCATCATGCATATACGGTCCGGTAAGGGCGATGTTACGCAGGGTGGGCACCTTGAACTTGCCTTCATCCCCCAGGTCCAGTGTTATCCGGGCACGACCGGGGTCCACATATTCGAGGTACTGGCCGATGTTCTGATAACTGTGATCGCTCAGGTCGAAACCGCTGTGGCAGGCCGAGCAGTTCAACGCTTCGCTTCGGAACAGGTCCCAGCCACGAACCTCGCTCTCCGTCATCGCCTGCGACTGGCCCTCATATACATAGCGGTCGAACCGCGACCAACCACTGATCAAGGTGCGTTGGTAGGACGCAATGGCTCGCGTGATCACGTATGGATCCAATTCGCGACCGTAGGCGAGCAGGCTCAGGCGTTGGTATTCCCCCTCCTGGGAAAGGTGCTCCGCGGCGCCCTGCAGCGTGTGATCCATCTCAAGGGGATCCTGCACGGGTGCGATCACCTGTGCCTCGAGCGTGGGGATACCGCCATCGCGGAAGAGACCAGGGTGGTAGGCCACGTTCGCGAGCGTCGGTGCGTTGCGCGACCCGGGAAGTCCTGCCACACCAAGGCTCAAGGCCACGGTATCACTGAAGGCATGATCCGGATCATGACAGCTTGCACAGGACATGGAGGCATCCCTTGAAAGCCGTGTATCGAAGAAGAGTGCTTTCCCCAACTCGACCGAGGCACGTGTCAATGGGTTCGCATCCGGCACGGTGAACGGAGGCGCACCCGCCGGAAGGTCCAACAAGAACGGACCGTCCGTTTCTCCACCCACCATCGCTGGATCCCTGCGGCACGCGGCAAGGCCGGCTACAAGGACCACGATGAAGGGGATCCTGCTCACTGTGCACTGAAAGCGTTCACCACGTTGTTGGTCAACTTCAAGGCGAGCACATGAGCTGGATCACTTCCGTGCGTCTGGTTCTCCGTCGCGAGGTCCAGCACCTCCCCTCCGGAATGGAAGAAGCGGTCCACCGCGAGTTCCAGGACGATCGTCGCCGTACCGGTACTATTGACGACCAGCGGCGTGGACAAGGGCAGATCGAATTCGCGGTAACAGACGTTCACCCCGGTGTGCATGGAGAACGGTTGCTGGACCGCCCCTGTGCCCGAACCATCGAGGTCATAGCGCCCATCGAACATCACGAAGCGATAGGCCGTGGCCCAGGTCCAATAGGTACCGAGCGCCAGGCTGAGCGGATGCCCCTGTGGATAGACGATCGGGTCCGCATCGTTCAAGCTTTGTGGCACACCCAGGCCCATCCGTAAGCTGGTCCACGTTCCGGTAGGGACGTTGTTCCAGATCACGGTGTCACCATCATGCTGCATGTCGAAGTACTCCACGTCCTTCGCCGTGGCGAAATAGCCATCGTCCTCGAAGCGCACATCGCCGAGATAGAACTTCAACGCTTCCACCTTCAC